>NZ_JBKFBD010000022.1:0-84067 GCF_053345975.1 Microbacterium sp. C23T
CGACGGATGCCTCGCCCCTGCGTGGGTCGAGGCATCCGTCGTCTTCGGCACCCTGGTACCACGTCGTCGGCCATTGTTCATCCCGAAGGCTGACGCGCACGGGCACAGCTGACTCATAGCGTTGTGGGCATGATCGTTGCAGAACAGCTCACGAAGCGCTTCGGAGACAAGACCGCGGTGTCCAACGTGTCGTTCACCGTGCAGCCGGGGAAGGTCACCGGGTTCCTCGGTCCGAACGGCGCCGGCAAGTCGACCACCATGCGGATGATCGTCGGCCTCGACCGGCCCACCTCCGGCACGGTGACCGTCGCCGGCCAGAATTACGCGCACCTGCGCTCACCGCTGACCGAGGTCGGCGTCCTGCTCGACGCGAAGGCCGTGCACACGGGTCGCTCGGCCCGCAACCACCTGCGCGCGATGGCCGCGACCCACGGCATCGGACGCTCGCGCGTCGATGAGGTGATCGAGCTCACCGGCATCCAGTCGGTCGCCGGCAAGCGGGCGGGCAAGTTCTCGCTCGGCATGGGCCAGCGGCTCGGCATCGCGGCGGCGCTGCTCGGCGATCCGCGCACGCTCATCCTCGACGAGCCGGTGAACGGCCTCGATCCCGAGGGCGTGCGGTGGGTGCGCCAGTTCGTGCGGCACCTCGCCGCCGAGGGTCGCACCGTGCTCCTGTCCAGCCACCTCATGAGCGAGATGGCGCAGACCGCCGACCACGTCATCGTGCTCGGCCGCGGGCAGGTGCTCGCCGATGCCGAACTGTCCGAGCTCGTGCAGGCGTGGACCACCAACAACGTCATCGTGCGGTCGCCGCGCCTGTCGGAGCTCGTCGCCGCCCTCGCGGGCCCCGACGTCACCGTGACGGCGTCGTCCCCCGGGGTCGCCGAGATCTCGGGCGTCACGGCCGCGTCGATCGGCGACCTCGCCGCATCGCTCGGCATTCCCGTCCACGAACTCACCTCCCGCACCGGATCACTGGAAGACGCCTATCTCGCCCTCACCGGCGACGCCGTCGAGTACACCTCCAAGGAGATCGCATGACCGCCCTCGCCCCCGCCACGCGTGCCGACGCCGGAGCGCGCGCCGCATCGCCGTACCGCCTGACGTTCGCGAATCTGCTGCGCAGCGAGTGGATCAAGATCACGACGCTCCGCTCGACGTGGTGGTCGCTCGGGATCACCGCGGTGCTCTCGATCGGCATCTCGATGATGATCGCGTCGGCGTCCGCCCAGTTCGGCGGCGGATTCCCCGCGGTCAGCGCGATCCTCTCGCCGACGCAGTTCACCATGCTCGTCGCCGGCATCCTCGGCGCGATCGTCATCACCGGCGAGTACTCCACCGGCATGATCCGCTCGACCCTCACCGCCGAGCCGCGCCGCGGCGCCGTCGTCGTGGCGAAGGCGGTCGTCATCGGCGTGCTCATCGCGCTGACGACCGTGGTGACCTACGCCCTCGCGATCGCGGCGACCGCCCCGTTCCTCGCCGAGGGGATCGACTGGTCGGAGCCCGCGCAGTCGATCGTGCCGCTCGCGCTCGGCGTGCTCTCGATGGTGGTCTTCACCTTCATCGGCCTCGGCTTCGGGTTCATCCTGCGCAACGGCGCCGGAGCCATCGCGGTGACCGTCGGCGTGCTGTTCGTGCTGCCGATCGTGTTCAGCCTGTTCTCGATGTTCGGTGAGAGCTGGAGCTGGATCGCCGACCTCGCCCAGTACCTCCCGATGAATGCCGCGTCCGCGGTGACCGCTCCGGGCGCGGAGGACCTCGCGGTCCCGCTCATCACGCTGGCCGCGTGGGGCCTCGTGCCCCTCGTGGGCGGCTGGGCGGTGCTGCGCGGTCGCGACGCGTAGAGTCGACCGAATGCCGCGAACCGCCAGCCAGGCCGTCGTCGGTGCCGTTCCCGGCACCCCCCGGCGGCTCCGCCCGCCGCGCCCCGGGCGGGCGCCCCCCCCCCCCCCCACCCGCCCCCCTGCTGCTGCCGCGGCCCCCGGGCGTCTTCCGGCGCTTCTGGGCGCGGCATCCGCGAGCCGCCGATGTGATCGTCGCGGTCCTCGCGTTCCTCCTGTCGGCACCCACTGCCGCGTTCCGCTCCGAGTATCCGGTCCCCCCGACGGTGCCGCAGACGGTGTATGCGATCGTCGTGGTCGTCGGCGCCTGCGTCGCCCTGGTGTTCCGCCGCTCACGGCCGCTCCTCGTCTTCGCCGTGGCGGCGATGCCCCTGGTGATCCTGCCGCCGAGCCTGGTCCCCGCAGCCCATGTCCTTCCGGCTTTCGCGATCTACGCGGTCGCGGTCTATCGGTCGGTGCGGTCGTGCTGGATCGCCTTCGCCACGGCGACGGGCCTCATGGCGGTGTACACGGTGATCGCCGGCCTGGCGGCTCCTGCGACGTGGGGCTATCTCGTCACCTCGCTGGTGTCGGGCGCGATCGCCATGCTCATCGGCGCGTTGATCGGGATCAACGTCGGCAACCGGCGGCGGTATCTGGAGGCTCTCATCGACCGATCGCGCCAGCTGCTCGTCGAACGCGATCAGCAGGCGCGCCTGGGCGCCGCCGCCGAGCGCACGCGGATCGCCCGCGAGATGCACGACATCGTCTCGCACAACCTGACCGTCGTCGTCGCCCTCGCCGAGGGGGCGACCGCGACTCCGGACCCGGCCCGCGCGCGGGCGGCCACGGAGCAGATCGCCGACACGGCGCGCGGCGCCCTGACCGAGATGCGCGCGATGCTCGGCGTGCTGCGCGATCCCGAACTCTCCCCGGACGCGCCCCTCGCGCCGGTCGACGCGGCGTCGGTCGCGGACGCTGTCGAGTCGGCGCAGCGCGCCGGGTTCCCCGTCGTGCTGCACGTGGAGGGTCGCCTCGACGATGTCCCCGCGGAGGTGCGGTTCGCAGTGGCGCGCATCGTGCAGGAGTCCCTCACGAACGCGATGCGGCACGCCCCCCTCGCCACCACGATCGACGCGCGGATCGCCGTGCGGGCGGACGCCGTCGACCTCGACATCGTGAACGACGGCGTGCGACCGCGCACCGAAGCGGCGGATTCGCCAGGGGGCGCGGGGTTCGGCCTCCCGGGGCTCCGCGAGCGCGCGGCGCACGTCGGCGGCACGCTGCAGGCCGGAGCGGTCGACGGCAGGCGCTGGGCGGTACGCGCTTCGCTGCCCCTGCCGGCGCAGGCAGGCGCGCAGGCCGACCTCGAGGAGAACGCACCATGACGACACCCATCCGCGTGCTCCTGGTCGACGACCAGGAGCTGATCCGCCTCGGCTTCCGCCTGGTGCTCGAGGCCGAACCGGACGTCGAGGTGGTCGGTGAGGCGGCCGACGGCGACGAGGCGCTGCGTGCGGTGGCGGCGCATGCACCGGATGTGGTGCTGATGGACATACGGATGCCGCGCACCGACGGCATCGCGGCCACCCGGTCGATCGTCGCCGCACACCCGTCGACACGCGTTCTCGTGCTCACGACGTTCGACCTCGACGAGTACGCCGTGGGGGCGCTCGATGCCGGCGCCAGCGGATTCCTCCTGAAGGATGCGCACCGGTCCGAGCTCACCGCGGCGATCCGCGCTGTGCATCGGGGTGACGCCGTGCTGGCGCCGTCGGTCACACGGCGGCTCATCGACCGGCTCCACGCGGCGCCGCCCGTGACGGGACCCGCGAGCCCGGCGAGCGACCCGACGGCCGAGCTCACCCACCGCGAGCGGGAGGTGTTCCTCGCGATCGCGCGCGGGATGAACAACGCCGAGATCGCGGGTCACCTGTTCCTCAGCGAATCGACGGTGAAGACGCACGTCGGCCGTGTGCTGGCCAAGATCGGGGCGCGAGACCGGGTGCAGGCCGTGATCCTCGCCCATCGTCACCGGCTGGTCGACGAGTCCGCGCCGCCCGAGGGTGAGCGGTCCACAACCTGAGCGCCGCCCAGGGTGAGCGCATCCTCACCTCGTTAGGATCGTGACGATGATCAGCGTCCCCCTCGACAACACGACTCCCGACGAGCCGACCATCGCAGACATCGAGTTCTGGCAGGCGATCGGCGCGTTCTTCGTTCAGGCCGGCTGGAACCTGCTCGCAGTCGCCGGCATCATCGTCGGCGCCGTGCTCGTCGTGTGGATCCTCCGCTTCGTGATCCACCGGGTCGTCGGCCGCATCGTCAACGGCGCCAAGAACAAGGCGAACGTCGACGACACCCAGGCGCTCGAGCGGTCGCCGCTCGCGTCGGTGCGGCTCGTCCAGCGCACGCGCACGCTCGGCTCGATCCTCGGCAACATCGTCAATGTGACGGTGGTGATCATCGCGCTGCTGCTGATCATCAACGTGCTGGCGCCGTCCGCGCTCGGATCGCTCACGCTCCTCACGGCCGCCATCGGCGCCGGCCTCGGCTTCGGCGCGCAGAACATCGTCAAGGACGTGCTCAACGGCATCTTCATCGTCGCCGAGGACCAGGTGGGCATCGGCGACGTCGTCGACCTCGGACTCGCGACGGGCATCGTCGAGTACGTGAGCGTCCGCGTCACGCACGTGCGCGACGTCAACGGCACCCTCTGGTACGTGCGCAACGGCGAGATCCTGCGCATCGGCAACCTCTCGCAGGGGTGGTCGCGGGTCATCCTCGATCTCTCGGTGGCCACCGACTCCGACATCGGCGAGGTCGAGAAGGCGATGCTCGACACCGCCAAGGAACTCGCGAAGGATCCGAAGTGGCGCACGCGGATCCTCGAGCAGCCCGAGGTGTGGGGCCTCGAGTCGATCTCGGGCGACGCGCTCGTCATCCGTCTCGTCATGAAGACGCGTGCGAACGCGAAGGACGACGTGGCACGCGAGCTGCGCATGCGCCTGAAGCACACGATCGACGAGATGGGCATCACGCTGCCCGCCCTCACGGCAGTCATGCCGAGCGGCCTCGAGGGCGCGCAGCGCGTCCGCGGCGCCAACCCGCCCAAGACCAAGCCCACGCCGGTCGCTTCCACGCCGGAGCGCCCCGTGTGGAAGCCGAAGCGAACCCCCAAGAAGCCGTCGACACCGTCCACGGGCGACGAGTCCGGCCCGACCACCGGAGGAACCCCATGACGGACCCCGCCACCCCGCTGAGCTTCTACGACGAGGTCGGCGGCCACGACACGTTCGTGCGGCTCGTCGACGTGTTCTACCGCGGGGTCGCCGAGGACGAGGTCCTGCGCCCCATGTACCCCGAGGAGGACCTCGGCCCGGCGCAGGAGCGGCTCACGCTGTTCCTCGAGCAGTACTGGGGCGGTCCGACGACGTACAGCCAGGAGCGCGGCCACCCTCGGCTGCGCATGCGTCACGCGGCGTTCCACGTGGACCCCGACGCGCGCGACCGCTGGCTCGCGCACATGCGGGTCGCCGTGGACGAGCTCCAGCTCCCACCTCTCCACGAGGCCACCCTCTGGGATTACCTCCAGCGCGCCGCGTATGCCATGGTGAATACCTTCGAGCCCTCGGGCATCGGACCCGCCGCAGGACCCCGGGCTGCAGCATCCATTCCCGTCACGGCGGCACCGCCGGCTGACGCCGACCCCGCTCGCTGAGCTTCGCCTCAGCCTCCCCTCGCCGACGAAGGAGTCGACATGCCCTCCCACCACACCGACATCCTCGTCATCGGATGGGGACTCGCCGGCCTCGTCGCCACCGCGGAGGCGGTCGCGGCGGGCAAACGGGTGACGATCGTCGACCAGGAGCCGCGGTCGAATCTCGGCGGGCAGGCGTGGTGGTCGTTCGGCGGCCTCTTCTTCATCGATTCGCCCGAGCAGCGGCGCCTCGGCATCCACGACTCGCTCGAGCTCGCGCGGCAGGACTGGTTCGGCAATGCCGGGTTCGACCGGGATGAGGATCTCTGGCCCCGACGCTGGGCCGAGGCGTACCTGCAGTTCGCGCACGAGGAGAAGCGCGCGTGGCTGCGTGAGAAGGGCGTCGGCTTCTTCCCGATCGTCGGCTGGGCGGAGCGGGGCGGGTACACCGCGACCGGCCCGGGCAACTCGGTGCCGCGCTTCCACATCACATGGGGCACCGGGCCCGGGATCGTGGCGCCCTTCCAGGCGGCCGTGGAAGCCGGCGAAGCCGACGGACGCGTGACGATCCTCCCCCGTCATCGCGTCACGTCGCTCACCGTCGAGGGCGGCGTCGTCACGGGCGCGGCCGGTGATGTGCTGGCGCCGTCCGGCGCCGCGCGCGGCGTCGCGAGCTCGCGCGAGGTCGTCGACACGTTCGAGGTCACGGCGGACGCGACGATCGTGTCGTCCGGGGGTATCGGGGGCAACCACGACCTGGTCCGCCAGTGGTGGCCCGAGCGCCTCGGCACTCCCCCCGCGACGATGGTCACCGGGGTGCCGGCGTACGTCGACGGCTCGATGCAGCCCGTGTCGGAGGCTGCGGGCGCGCGCCTGATCAACGGCGACCGCATGTGGCACTACGTCGAGGGCATCCAGAACTGGGATCCGATCTGGCCGGATCACGGCATCCGCATCCTTCCCGGACCTTCGTCGGTCTGGCTCGACGCGACGGGCAATCGCCTGCCCGTCCCGCTCTTCCCCGGTTTCGACACGCTGGGCACGCTCGCGCACCTCCGCGCCACCGGGCACGACCACTCGTGGTTCGTGCTGTCGCAGAAGATCATCGAGAAGGAGTTCACGCTGTCCGGCAGCGAGCAGAACCCCGACCTCACCGGCAAGGACGTCAAGCTCCTCGCGAAGTCCCGCCTCGGAAAGGGCGCCGCGGGTCCCGTGCAGGCGTTCATGGATCAGGGCGCCGACTTCGTCGTGCGCGACAACCTCGACGACCTCATCGCGGGCATGCAGGCGCTCCCCGGCGGCGACGCGCTCGACGCCGACCGCGTCCGATTCGAGGTCGAGGCTCGCGACCGTGAGATCGACAACGACTTCACCAAGGACGCGCAGATCGCGATGCTGCGCTCGGCGCGCGCGTTCCGCGGCGACCGCCTCATCCGCACCGCGAGCCCGCACCGCATCCTCGACCCCAAGTCCGGACCGCTGATCGCCGTGAAGCTGCACGTGCTCACCCGGAAGTCCCTGGGCGGCATCGAGACCGACCTGTCGGGCCGCGCGCTCGGTGCCGGCGGCGAGCCCGTTCCCGGCCTGTACGCCGCGGGCGAGGCGAGCGGATTCGGCGGCGGCGGCATCCACGGCTACCGCGCCCTCGAAGGCACCTTCGTCGGCGGATGCCTCTTCTCGGGGCGGGTCGCCGGGCGTGCGGCAGCGGCGGCAGTATGACGCCGTCGCCGGTGGAGTTCGTCGACCGGATCCCGACTCCCGCCGAGCATCGGACGATCGCCGAGGCCGTCGGATGGACCCACGCCTTCGACTGGGACACGATGGACGCGTCGCTCGCGGGCTCCACCGCCGGCGTCGTCGCGGTTCGGGACGGTCGTGCCATCGGCATGGGCCGCCTGGTCGGCGACGGCGTGAAGTACTTCTACGTCCAGGACCTCGCCGTGGTCCCCGAGGCCCAGGGCGAAGGGCTCGGTGCCCGGCTTCTCGACCACCTGCTCGCGTGGGTCGCCGATCATGCCCCCTCCCACGCATTCGTCGGGCTCTTCGCGACGGCGGAGGGGGATGCGCTCTACCGCTCCCGCGGGTTCGAGCGGGGCGACATGGCGGGCATGTTCCGCATCGTCGCTCCCACCGAACGGAGCTGAGCCTCGCGCGCGAGCGTCAGTTCGCAGAGGAGCCCGTGCGGCGCACCGGCGTGAGTCCGGTCGCCACCGGTCCGCGCACCAGCACGTGCCCGCGGCTGAGGCTCACTCGCGTCCATGGACCGCTCGCGAAGACCCGAGCGGTCTCGCCGCCGCTGATGAAGCCGAGGCTCAGGGCTGCGAACGCGACGCCGAGCGGCAGACCGCCCAGCTCGTCGTCGGGCGCGCCCCACACGGCGGCGCGGACGGTGCGCACCACGTCCTCGCCGGCATCCGTCGGCACCGTGTCGGCGACGCGGGCGATCCCTCCTTGGGCCTTGGCGGCGAGCGTCGAGGCCTCGATGCCGGGCCGCGCGTCCCACCCGCTGCGCGGCGGGGTGATGCCCGCCCACGCGGGCGACAGGGCGGTCTCGGGGAGCGTGAGCGCGCGCGGATCGTCGGCGTTCGCAGAGAGGGCGGATGCCTCGACCACGAGGTCGCACACGAGCTCGGGGTCCGCGTTCAGCGACCGGAGTGCGAGGACAGTCGGGGTCGGATCCCCGAAGCCGCGCGGCGCGAGCGGTGCCGCGGTCATCGCCAGGATCCCGCCGGAGGCCTGCAGCCGCACGCCCTCGACGGTGAAGCGCGCTGCCCGACCCGCGAAGGTGAGGGCGTCGGCGGCGGACTCGGGATCGGCGAGCAACAGGCGCGGTGACATCGCCTCTAAGCTACCAAGCGGACCTGCGGGCGGCCGCCGCCCCGGAGAGGAGCACCCGTGGATGCCGAGCCGAACGCCGAGACCGCGCCGGAGAAGGATCCGGTCGCCTCGATGCTGTCGGTCATCGATCTGAGCGCATCCGATGCGCGCACCACGGAGGACATCTTCACCGGCGCATCGCAGTCGATGCCGCTCGGGCGCGTGTACGGCGGCCAGGTGCTCGCACAGTCCATCGTGGCCGCATCGCGCACGATCCCCGAGGAGCGGATCGTGCATTCGATGCACGGGTACTTCCTGCGCCCCGGCGACTCCGCGAAGGGCATCACGTTCTCGGTGGACCGCATCCACGACGGCCGCTCGTTCTCGACCCGGCGCACGCAGGCGTTCCAGGAGGGGGTCCCGATCTTCTCGATGATCGCGTCCTTCCAGGATGAGGACCCGGGGCTCGAGCATCAGGAGCCGATGCCGGAGGGTGTGCCCGCGCCCGAGGACCTCCCCGACATCGAGTCGCATCTCGGCGGCCTGCATCCGATGTCCAAGCGGCTCTTCACCGATCGGCCGGTGGATCTTCGGCACGTCCCGGCGCCCATCTACGTCAGGGCGGACGCCGAGAAGGCGCCTCGCCAGGCCGTCTGGATGCGCGTGCGCCGCCCGATCCCGGACGACCCAGCGATCCACCGCGCCGCGCTCGCGTACCTGAGCGACCTCACCATCCAGGAGTCGATCCTGCGCGCACACGGCGTCTCGTGGGCGACGCCGGGGCTGAAGGTCGCGAGCCTCGATCACGCCATGTGGTGGCATCGGTTCGGCCGCGTGGACGAATGGATGCTGTACGTCCAAGAGTCCCCGAGCGCCCGCGGTGGCCGGGGCCTCGCGTCAGGACGGATCTACGCCGCTGACGGCACCCTGATGGCCAGCGTGGCGCAGGAGATCATGATCCGGGTTCCCGGGGCCGGAGGCGACGCCGGCTGAGTCCGTCGGCCGGTCAGCGCCGGTGGGCGTAGTGGATCGGCTCGCCGACGTAGGGCCCCCACGCCGCGCGCTCCTCGCCCGTGAGCCGGAGCGGGCGCCCGGTCTCAGCATCCACTTTCACGATGACCGTGGTGGCGCGTGCGTACAGGGTTCGACCGCCCGCAGCGGACTCGACCGGGCTGTAGACCTCGTAGCAGACCTCGATGCTCGACCCGCCCAGCTTGCCGAACCACATCTGCACGTCGAGCGGGTGCCGCTGATACGGCACGGGCGCCAGGTACTCGATCTCCTGCCGGGCGATGAGCGTCAGCATCCCGCTGAAGATGCTCGAGTCCAGCACCGCCGTCGGCGGTGCGTCCTCGCCCGGTTCGGGCAGCCAGAACGCTCGCACTCGGGCCTCTTCGAGCAGCTTCAGCATCGACGTGTTGTTGACATGGTTGAACGCGTCGAGGTCTCCCCATCGCAGGTGGATGGGGATGTGCAGGCGGCGGTCGCCGGCCGTGGCTGCGACCGCCGCGTCGCCTGCCTCAGTCACGCGTGAGCTTGCGGTACGCGGTGCGGTGCGGACGTGCCGCCTCCGCGCCCAGGCGCTCGATCTTGTTCGCCTCGTACGCCTCGAAGTTCCCCTCGAACCAGTACCACTGGTCGGGGTTCTCGTCGGTGCCTTCGTAGGCGAGGATGTGGGTCGCGATGCGGTCGAGGAACCACCGGTCGTGCGTGATGACGACGGCGCAGCCGGGGAACTCGAGCAGCGCGTTCTCGAGCGACTGCAGCGTCTCGACGTCCAGGTCGTTGGTCGGCTCGTCGAGGAGCAGCAGGTTGCCGCCCTCCTTGAGGGTCAGCGCGAGGTTGAGGCGGTTGCGCTCACCGCCGGACAGCACCCCCGCCTTCTTCTGCTGGTCCGGGCCCTTGAACCCGAACTTCGACACGTAGGCGCGCGAGGGGATCTCGGTCTTGCCGACGGTGATGATGTCGAGACCGTCCGAGACGACCTCCCACAGCGTCTTGTTCGGGTCGATGCTCGCCCGCGACTGGTCGACGTAGCTGATCTTGACCGTCTCGCCGATCTTGAGGGCACCACCGTCGAGCGGCTCCAGGCCGACGATGGTCTTGAAGAGCGTCGTCTTTCCGACACCGTTCGGACCGATCACGCCGACGATGCCGTTCGGCGGGAGCGTGAAGCTCAGGCCGTCGATGAGCGAGCGGCCATCGAAGCCCTTCTGCAGCTTCTTGGCGTCGATCACGACGCTGCCCAGGCGCGGCCCGGGCGGGATCGTGATCTCCTCGAAGTCGAGCTTGCGCGTACGGTCCGCCTCGGCGGCCATCTCCTCGTAGCGGGCGAGGCGCGCCTTCGACTTCGCCTGGCGGCCCTTCTGGTTCGAGCGGACCCAGTCGAGCTCCTCGGCGAGACGCTTGGCGAGCTTGGCGTCCTTCTTGCCCTGGATGGCGAGGCGCTCCGCCTTCTTCTCCAGGTAGGTCGAGTAGTTGCCCTCGTAGCCGATGAGGCGGCCGCGGTCGACCTCGGCGATCCACTCCGCCACGTTGTCGAGGAAGTACCGGTCGTGGGTGATGGCGATCACGGCGCCGGGGTACTTCTGCAGGTGCTGCTCGAGCCAGAGCACGCTCTCGGCGTCGAGGTGGTTCGTGGGCTCGTCCAGCAGAAGCAGGTCGGGCTTCTGCAGCAGGAGCTTGGTGAGAGCGACACGGCGCTTCTCACCGCCCGAGAGCGGCCCGATCTCGGCGTCACCCGGCGGGGTGCGCAGCGCGTCCATCGCCTGCTCGAGCTGGGAGTCGAGGTCCCAGGCGTCGGCGGCGTCGATCTCTTCCTGGAGCACGCCCATCTCGGCGAGGAGGGCGTCGAAGTCGGCGTCGGGGTCTGCCATGAGCCCCGAGATCTCGTTGAACCGGTCGACCTTCGCCTTGATCGCGATGCCGTCCTGGATGTTCTCGAGGACCGTCTTCGTCTCGTCGAGCTCGGGCTCCTGCATCAGGATGCCGACCGTGAAGCCGGGGCTCAGCTTCGCCTCGCCGTTGGACGGCGTGTCGAGCCCGGCCATGATCTTCAGGATCGTCGACTTTCCGGCGCCGTTGGGGCCGACCATGCCGATCTTCGCGCCGGGGAGGAACGCCATCGTGACGTCGTCGAGGATCAGCTTTTCGCCGACGGCCTTACGGGCGCGGACCATCGAGTAGATGTACTCAGCCATGCGGGTTTCTGCTCTCCTTGGACTTCAGACGTCAGCGTCCCAGCCTACCGGGCGATGCGACGAGCGGCGTGAGCCGACCCCCTCCGAGACGAGGTGGGTGGCCCTCGGACGTCACCAGTCGATGGGCCGGGTCAGCCCCACGAGGCAGTTCCCCTCGGCGAGCACCGGCACCACGACGGTGACCGGGTCCCCCGTCGCCGGGCCCACCTGGCCGATGAGGCACTGATCGTTCCAGCGCACCGAGAACTGGATGCTCTCGGCGGGATTGCCCACCGTCGACTGGTCCTGGGTCACCTGCATCGCGGCCTTGTCGAACCCCGCCGCAGTGAGCGCGTCGATGTACGCCCGCCCCGTCACCCGGGCGTCGGTCGCCCATACCGCCGCGGTGACCGACGAGAACAGCGGGAGGTTGTCCTCCGCGGTTCCGTCCGGCACGAGCGTGGGCTCGGCCGGCGTCGTCGGCGTTGCGCTCGGGCTCGGGGTGCCGTCGGCGGTCGTCGTGGTGGGGGTGGGTGTCGCCTCCGGGTCACCGGGGCTGCACGCCGCGAGTACCCCGACGAGCGCGACGGTGAGGATCACCCGCGCGGCGCGCCGTGAACGGACATCGAAGCGAGCGCGGGGCGGGAGGTCTCGGGCCACGGGGAGAGTTTAGGGCCGCCGGCCCCGCGCAAGCTGAACGCCTCAGAAGGGCGCCTCCATGCCGTCCGTCGACGAGTCGCCGCCCGCCGCGACGGCGACGAGCACCGGCCTCACGGCCTCTTCGACCTCGCCCGCGGCCCCGCCGTCGATCCCGGGGGTCGCCCACGCGTCGTCGCCGACGGGAGTCGGCCGCGCCGCGGCGGGGTCGATCGTCGCGCTGTGAGAGTCCTTCACGAAGGTGGTGGTCCCCCAGAGCAGGTCATGCCCGATCGCGTCGGCGTCGATCTCGATCGCCGTGCCACGGCGCGTGCCGTTGTCCCATTCCCGCAGCCGGAGGCGGCCCGTGAGGATCACCCGATCTCCCTTCTGCAAGGACTTGTAGGCATGGTCGGCCAGCGAACGGAACACCGACACGGTGTACCAGTTCGTCCCGGCGTCGGTCCACGCCTCCGCCCCGCGGTCGTAGCGGCGCTGACCGCTCGCGACCCGGAAGGTGGTGATCGGCACCCCGGCCGGCGTCCGTTTCAACTCGGGAGGTGTCGCCACGTTCCCGGTGATCGTGATGGTGTCGCCTCTGTCGCTCATCGCTCATCCTCTCTGTCTTCCGAGGACCCTCCTCGGTCCTGCCGGCGCCCCGTGCCCGAGGACGCCGGCAGTGGATCCAGCCTCACCGCGCCGAAGCGCCTGGAGTGAGGCGCGCGGGTGATCTGTGGACAGCGGCGTCGTGCGCTTGCCTGGGGAGGAAACGCCGGACGAAACCGTCACCCTGGATGTCGGAGGTCGTATCTATGTTCGAACACGAAGGAGGCACCATGTCAGCTCTCATCGAAACCCGCACCTCGGGCGCTCCGCTGCTCGAGTCGCGGACCCGCATGCGTCTCGTCACCGCGGCCCCTTACCTGTGGCGGGTCGTGGAACCGGGTGGCCGCGTGATCGGCCATCTCCAAGAAGTCGCACAGGCGGGCAGCATCCGCTTCCGCGCGCGGCGCTACAACCCCGCAGCCCACGTCTTCCGCGATCTGGGCGATTTCTGGAACGCCGACGACGCTGTCGAGTGTCTGGCGTTCGCCCGCTGAACCCGCATGGCGGGCATGGGGCGCCACCCGTGGTTCAGATGACCGCGCCGACCTGCTCCACGAGCGTCGAGGGCGCGCCGGCGCGGACCGACGACCAGGCGTCCGCGAGCACGTCTGCGGCGCGCACCATCTCCTCGGGCGGCGCAGTGAAAGGCACGCGGAGGTGTCGCTCGTGCCCGCCCTCCACGGAGAAGCGCGGTCCGGCGCTCAGCAGCACGCCGCGCGTCCGCGCCTCGATGACCAGCGCGGAACTGAGCGGGGCGCCCAGCTCGATCCAGAGCGAGACGCCGCCATGCACGTCCGGGACGTCCCACGAAGGCAGCCGCTGCCCCAGCGCTCGCACCAGCGCGTCGCGACCCGATCGCAGCAGCTCCGAGCGCTGCCGGACGATGCCGTCGAACTGCGAGAGCAGTCGGGTGGCGATCGCCTGCTCGAACTCCGGCGTGCCGAGGTCGTGCGCCGGCCGCGCCGCGACGAGCCTGCGGATCAGGTCGCCGTCCGCGCGTACCCACCCGAGCCGCAGCCCGCCCCACACCGTCTTGCCCAGAGAGCCGATGCGCACGACCGTCCCGGGCTCGGACGCCGCGAAGCCCGCGGCGAGCGGTCCGCGGTCGATGTCCAGATCGGCGGTCGTCTCATCGAGGACGAGCACCGTTCCCGACCGCTCCCCCGCCGCGAGCATCGCCTCACGCTCTCCGACGCTCATGCTCCGGCCCGTGGGGTTCTGGAAGTCGGGCATCAGGTACGCCATCACGGGAAGCGTGCGCGAAAAGGCCTGCTCCGCCCGATCGAGATCCCAGCCTTCCTCAGTCGTGACCGGCACACCCACCAGCCGGGCGCCGGCCCGGCGGAGAGCGTCGGCCGCGTGCGGATAGGTCGGCGTCTCGACCAGCACACGGTCCCCGCGGCCGATGAGCACGGTCGACACGAGATGGATCGCGCTCTGGGCGCCCGTCGTCACCAGCACCTCATCCGGGCGCGTCGGCACCCCGCGAGCGGTGTACCGGTCGGCGATCGCCTCACGCAGCTCGATGCGTCCGAGCACGTCGTACCCCACGCGCGATACGAGTGCGGACGCACCGCCTGCCGTCTCGGCCATGATCCCGGCCAAACCCGGCCACGCGGGCGGGCTGGCCTGCTGGAGATCGATCATCCCCTCGCCGGCGTCGGCGCGTCCGGGCTCTCGGCGCCCGAGAGGCAGCGTGACGCTGCCCGACCCGCGCAGACTCGCGATGTGGGCCGTCTCCCGAAGGCTCCGATAGGCAGCTGCCACCGTGCTGCGGCTCAGGTGAAGGGCGGACGCGAGCTCGCGCTCGGCCGGCAGGGCGGTGCGAGGGGCGAGGCGGTTGTCCAGACAGAGCAGACGGATGCCGTCCGCCAGTGCTTCGTAGGCCGGCTCGCGCGTGCGCCAACCACCGAGGGCTGCCGACAGGGCGCGCGCAGAGATGCGGGAGTCCATGAGGCCAGAGTAGTCGCATTGGACTGCAGGTAGCGATCCACTTCTGCGATTGGATGGACCCATGCCGCGCCGAATCGTCCAGTTGCTCGTCGGTCTCTTCCTTTACGGAGCGGGCTGCGCCCTGACCGTCGAAGCCGGCCTCGGCGTCGATCCGTGGACCGTCTTCGCCCAGGGACTCTCCGTCCGCACGGGGATCGGCATCGGCTGGGTCACCAATATCGTGGGCTTCTTCGTGCTCCTGTTGTGGATTCCGCTCCGGCAGAAGCCGGGCGTCGGCACGATCGCCAACATCCTCCTGGTCGGCACCAGCATGCAGATCGTGCTCGGTGTCGTCCCGCCGGTGTCGGGGCTCGTCGCCCAGTTCGCGACACTGCTCGGCGGGATCGCCCTGGTCGCGATCGCGTCAGGCCTCTACATCGGGGCGCATTTCGGGCCCGGGCCCCGCGATGGCCTGATGACAGGCATGCATGCGCGCCTCGGCTGGCCGATCTGGCTGTGCCGTGCACTCGTCGAGGTGTCGGTGCTGATCGTGGGATGGCTTCTCGGCGGCACGGTCGGCATCGGCACGGTGCTCTTCGCGGTCCTCATCGGCCCGCTGGTGCACGTCGCACTGCCCCTGCTCGACACCCGCAGGACGTCGACGCGCGTCGCCGCCGAGCATACGGCGTGACGCGCGTCACCCGGCGGCGCACCCGCGACCGGGTGCGCCGTGCAGGTCAGTGCTCGCGGAACATGGGCCAGTCGCTGCCCGGCGTCATATGCGAGTGAAGTGCGCTCTTCGCGATCTCCATCGTCGGGTACGTACCCGTCGCTTCGCTCGCGCCGGCCATGGTGACCGTGTAGCCGTCGTCGTCCTTGCGGATGCTTCCGGCGACGCCGGATGCTCCGTAGGCGACCCAGAGAGGGTGGTGCGTCTCCGTGGTGCTCATCGGTGAACTCCTTTCGATGCCTCCGGTGCCGACGCTACGCCGAGAGGCCGTCATCCGCCAGCGTCCGCGACGGCGTGGTGCGACCCGGTAGTGTGGAAGGACCTTTCCCTCCGTAGCTCAGGGGACAGAGCGAGCGGTTTCTACCCGCAAGGTCGGGGGTTCGAATCCTCCCGGAGGGGCGAACGGGTCCGGCGTGGGAGTCGGCACCTGGGTCCAGGCCCGTGGGATGTCTGGACTTGCGATAAGGATGGAGCACATGGTGGGTGCATCCGAGAACGACCGTCTGGTGTGGATCGACTGCGAGATGACGGGCCTCGACCTGGGCGTCGACGAGTTGGTGGAGATCGCCGTTGTCGTCACCGACTTCGAGTTGCGAACGCTCGACCCGGGCTTCTCGGTGGTGATCAAACCGGACGACTCGGCACTGGCGAACATGAACGAGTTCGTCACGAACATGCACCGCTCCTCGGGGCTGCTCGACGAGATTCCGCACGGCGTGAGCCTGGCGGACGCCGAGTTCCAGGTCCTCGAGTACATCCAGCGGTTCGTCCCACTGGAGGGCAAGGCTCCCCTCGCGGGCAACACCATCGGCACGGACCGCATGTTCCTGGCGAAGTACATGCCGCGGGTGGACCGCTGGCTGCACTATCGCAACGTCGACGTGTCGAGCATCAAGGAGCTCTCGCGCCGCTGGTACCCGCGCGCGTACATCCACGCACCCGCGAAGGACGGCGGCCACCGCGCCCTCGCCGACATCCTCGAGTCGATCCGCGAGCTCGCCTATTACCGCCAGGCGGTGTTCGTTCCGGAGCCCGGTCCGACGAGCGACGGCGCGCGCGCAGCCGCTGCTGCCGTCGTGTCGTCGTTTGCTCCCGAGGTGTGAGAGAATCATCTGGTTGCCCCGCGCGAGCGGGGCACATGGTGGGTATAGCTCAGTTGGTAGAGCGCGGCCTTGTGGTGGCCGATGTCGCGGGTTCGAGCCCCGTTACTCACCCCAAGTCAGATCGAATGGGGCGCGTCTCACGCGCCCCATTCGCGTAGAAGCGGGGCATCATGATGGAGATGGATGCCGCCACCTTCGAGACGCTCGTCATCGACGAGCTGGATGCGCTCCCCGACGACATGGTCGAGGGCCTCGACAACGTCGTGTTCGTCGTCGAGGACCGGCCCGAGGACGGCAGCCTCGACCTGCTGGGGTTGTACGACGGCTGGGCGCTGACCGAGCGGGAGCGCTACGGCATCGGCGAGCTGCCGGATCGCATCATCGTGTACCGCGAACCCCATCTGGCGGTCTGCGACGACGAAGACGAGCTGCGCGATGAGGTCCACACGACGCTCGTGCACGAGATCGCGCACTTCTACGGAATCGATGACGACCGCCTTCACGAGCTGGGATGGGCATGATGGCCGCGCTCGCCACACCGTCGGTCGACGAAGACATCGACCTCTCCGAGCTCGTCGATCCCGTACGCCCCTGGCAGACCGTCGTCTGGGACGATCCGGTCAACCTCATGAGCTACGTCACGCACGTGTTCCGCGAGTACTTCGGCCTCGCCCGCCCGGACGCTGAGCGCCTCATGCTCGCGGTTCACAACGAGGGGCACGCGGTCGTCTCGCGCGGCCCCCGCGAGCAGATGGAGATGCACGCGCAGGCGATGCACGACTACGGCCTGTGGGCCACCGTGAGACAGGAGCCCCGATGAGCGACCGGGTCGTCGTGCTCGAGGTCGCCCGCCTCGAGGCCGCCCATCTCGCGGGCCTGGTCGGCCAGTTCGCCGAACTGCTGCGCGAATCCGCGCCCGACGACGGCGACCCCGCCATCGCCCGGCTGGTGCCGTCGGCCTACTCGGACGACGAGGACGCGGCGCGGGAGTTCCGGGCGCTCACGCAGTCCGACCTGCTCGATCGGCGTGCCTCCGACGCAGGTCTCGTGCTCGCATCCCTCCAGGACGCGGCCGAGATCCCGGAGGACCCCGACGACCCGGCACTGCTGGAGCAGGTGGAGATCAGGCTCGCCCCCGAGACGGCTCAGGCCTGGTTGCGCACCCTCGCCGCCGTCCGCCTGGTGCTCGCCACCCGGTTGGGCGTCGTCGACGAGGACGATCACGAACACGACGATCCGCGGTTCGGCGTCTACGACTGGATCGGGTACCGGCTCGACGGTCTCGTCGCGGCTCTCGACAGCGGGGACTGATCCGCACTCACGGCACGGGGAACACGAGGGACGCGAGGCTCATCGGATCGTCGCGGGTCACGTGCTGCTGTTCCTGCCGCGCCCATCGATCCCAATGAGGACGGTACGTCGCGCCGTCGCGGGCCAGGGCGCGCTCCTTGCGCGATGCCGCCGGCGACTCGAGCCACACCCGCACATCCGCGAGCCGAGCGGTCGCCGGGGTGAGCGCACCGGAGCCTTCGACGATGAGCGGCAGAGACGGATCGACGGCATGCGCCTCAGCAGGTTCGCCGACGGTCCAGTCCCACCGTTGCCACACCCCCACGATTCCCTTGGCGTGCGGCGTCAGGATCAGCTCCCTCGCGAGCTCGACGCCGTCGTCCAGGCCGTCCCAGCCCGGGTAGACCGAGTCGAGCGCCACGAGTTGAACGCGGCCGCGCAGGGGCCATCTCGCCACGAGCGTGCGTGCCAGCGAAGTCTTGCCCGCACCGCTTCGTCCGTCGATGAGGACGACGGGATTGGATGCGGCGACCTCTGCGACTGCCGCGATGATCCGATCGACCGCGATCCCGAGCGAATTGCCGACCGCGTCCGAGTTACTTCTTGAGGGTGCGGATGACACGGCTGAGCGCGCGACCGGCGAAGAAGACGAACGGAACCGCGACCGTCAGGAGCGCGATGATGTTCGGCTCGAACCGGAGGTCATCGCCCCGACGGATGTATGCGCCGACCGGGATGGCCCAACCGCCTCCGCCGCCACCGCCGTTCCCCGCCTCGTCGGATCCGCCGCCGAAGCCGGACCACGTCAGCGCCACCGGGATGATGCGGACGCCGTCGACGTCCTGCTGATCGCCGTATGCGCTCTTCACGCCGAAGGACGCGGACTGCTTGCCGAGTTCGAGTGCGATGTTGGGCATGGGTCCAACGTACCCGCCGCCGCGCCGCGCGCACAGCGCGCAGGCCAACTCGGGTGACCCCATCCAGCCTCGACCGAGCGCGTCACCCCTGGTCGAGCCGGGGCGGGGGCGGGCTGGACGGCAGGGTGCCTCCGCCGCGCGTACCGAGCAGTGTGGCGCGGGTGACCGCGCCGCGTCCGAATTTCGCGGTGGCACCGTCGAGCGCGTCCTCGATGCGGCGCCATCCCTCGTCGTCGTCCCACAGCGTCGGCATCGCCGCGCCCGCGGGGCGCAGCTTCTCCGCGCGCACACCGATGAGCCGCACAGGCAGCGCTCGATCCACCGACGCGAAGAGCTCGTGGGCGGCATCGCCGATGCGCTGCCCCACGGCCGTGGGCTCGGTGAGCGTCTGCGAGCGGGAGATCGTCGTGAAGTCCGCGTAGCGCACCTTGATCGCGACGGTCGACGCCTCCCACCCGCTGCTGCGCAGTCGGGCACCCACACGATCGGCGAGGCGCCGCAATTCGGAGCGCAGGATGGCGGTGTCGCCGATGTCCTCATGGAAGGTCTCTTCGTGCCCCACGCTCTTCTCGACGCGGCTCGTGTCGACCTCGCGCGCGTCGATCCCCCGCGCCAGATGCCAGATCCGATCCCCCATCGCGACCCCGAGAGCACGGTCCAGCAGCTCGCGGGGCGTGTCGAGCACGTCGGCGATGGTACGGATGCCGCGTGCCTCGAGCGCTTCGGACGTCTTGGGGCCGACGCCCCACAGCGCGCGCACCGACCGCGGCGCGAGGAACGCGGTCGTGTCTGCCTCCGCGACGATGAGCAGCCCGTCGGGTTTGCTCATCGTCGAGGCCATCTTCGCGACGTGCTTGGTCGCCGCGACGCCCACGCTGCATGTGAGGCCGGTCTCGTCGAGGACGCGGCGGCGCAGCATCCGTGCGATCTCTCCGGGACTCCCCCACAGCCGGCGCGCGCCCCGCACGTCGAGGAACGCCTCGTCGATCGACAGCGGCTCGACCAGCGGGGTGACATCGCGGAAGATGCGCATGACCTGTGCCGACGTCTCGAGGTACCGGTCGAAATGCGGGGGGACGACGACCGCGTGCGGGCACAGCCGGAGCGCCTGGCCGACCGGCATGGCCGAACGCACGCCGTAGCGCCGGGCCTCGTACGACGCGCTGGACACGACCGAGCGGCTGTCGGGCGCGCCGATGATGATCGCCTTGCCGCGCAGCGACGGATCGTCCAGCTGCTCGACCGACGCGTAGAACGCGTCCATGTCGACGTGCAGAATGCCGGCGCCACTGTCATCGGCACCGTCTGGTGAGACGACACGGCCGGTCCCGTCGCCACGCCCCATGCGTCGATCCTTCCACCAACCCCGGACATCGAAGAAGGAGGGCGGATCCCAGCCGGGATCCGCCCTCTCGAAGCTGCACGGGCGCTCACGCGCCCTCAGCCGTTACGCGCCCGTCGAGCCGGCGCGCTCGAGCACCAGCTCGCGCACGCGTGCGGCGTCCGCCTGGCCCTTCATCGCCTTCATGACCGCGCCGATGACGGCGCCCGCGGCCTGCACCTTGCCGTCGCGGATCTTCTCGAGCACGTCGGGCTGAGCGGCCAGCGCCTCGTCGATCGCCGCGATGAGCGCGCCGTCGTCCGAGACTACTGCGAGGCCGCGGGCGTCGACGATCTCCTGCGGCGTGCCCTCACCGGCGATCATGCCCTCGAGCACCTGGCGCGCGAGCTTGTCGGTGAGCGTTCCCGCGTCGACCAGCGCCTGCAGTGCAGCCACGTCCGCGGGGGTGGCGAGCTCCGCGGGTTCGCGCCCCTCGGCGTTCGCGATGCGCAGCAGCTCACCCGTCCACCACTTGCGCGCCGCTGCCGGCGACGTGCCCGCGGCGATCGTCGCCTCGACCTCGGCGAGCAGACCGGCGTTCACGACACCCTGGAAGTCGATGTCGGCGAAGCCCCAGTCCGCCTTGAGACGGCGGCGGCGGGCTGCGGGCGGCTCGGGCAGGGCCGCGCGCAGCTGCTCGATCAGCTCGATGGACGGCGCCACCGGCAGCAGGTCGGGCTCGGGGAAGTAGCGGTAGTCGTCCGCGTCGGACTTCGGACGACCGGGCGACGTGGTGCCGGTGTCCTCGTGCCAGTGGCGCGTCTCCTGAGTGATCGTCCCGCCAGCGGCGAGGATGGCGGCCTGACGCTGGATCTCGTACCGCACGGCACGCTCGACCGAGCGCATCGAGTTGACGTTCTTCGTCTCGGTGCGCGTGCCGAGCTTCTCCTGGCCGCGCGGACGCAGCGAGACGTTGGCGTCGCAGCGGAGGTTGCCGCGCTCCATGCGCGCCTCCGAGATGCCCAGTCCGATCACGATGTCGCGGATCGTCGCGACGTACGCCTTCGCGATCTCGGGCGCGCGGTGCTCGGCGCCGAAGATCGGCTTCGTGACGATCTCGACGAGCGGGACGCCGGCGCGGTTGTAGTCGACGAGCGAGTACTCGGCGCCCTGGATGCGACCGGTCGAGCCGCCGACGTGCGTGAGCTTGCCGGCATCCTCTTCCATGTGCGCGCGCTCGATCGGCACCGTGACGATCTCGCCGTCGGCGAGCTCGATGTCGACCGAGCCCTCGAAGGCGATGGGCTCGTCGTACTGCGAGATCTGGTAGTTCTTGCCCAGGTCGGGGTAGAAGTAGTTCTTCCGCGCGAACCGGCTCGACGGTGCGATCGAGCAGCCGAGGGCAAGGCCCAGGCTGATCGAGTACCGCACCGCGGTCTCGTTGACGACGGGGAGCGCGCCCGGCAGTCCCATGTCCACGGGAGCGACCAGGGTGTTCGGCTCTGCACCGTGGTTCGCGTGGTTCGCCGGGTTGGCCGCCGCCGAGAACATCTTGGTCTCGGTGTTGAGCTCGACGTGCACCTCGAACCCGAGCACCGGCTCGTAGAGCTCGAGCGCCTTGTCGAAGTCCATCAGCTTGTCCTTCGCCATCAGCGGGCACCTCCGTTCGCGCCGAGCGCCGGCGCCCTGTCGAGGAGCGGGCCGCCCCACGAGTCGACGAGCAGGGACTCCAGCGCCGCACCGACGCGGTACAGGCGAGCGTCCTCGTGGGCCGGGGCGAGGAACTGGATGCCGACCGGCAGGCCGTCCTCGGACGCGAGGCCCGACGGGATCGAGATGCCGGGCACGCCCGCGAGGTTCGCCGGGATGGTCGTCACGTCGTTGAGGTACATCTGGAGCGGGTCGTCGATCTTCTCGCCCAGCTTGAACGCCGTGGTCGGAGCCGACGGCGTCGCGATGACGTCCACCTTCGAGAACGCGTCCGCGAAGTCCTGCTGGATGAGCGTGCGCACCTTCTGGGCCGAGCCGTAGTAGGCGTCGTAGTAGCCCGCCGACAGGGCGTAGGTGCCGAGGATGATGCGGCGCTTCACCTCGTCGCCGAAGCCGGCGTCGCGTGTCTTGGCCATGACGTCTTCGACGGTGCCCCCCGGCACGTCGACACGCAGTCCGAAGCGGACTGAGTCGAACTTCGCAAGATTGCTGGATGCCTCGGCCGGGAGGATCAGATAGTACGCGGCGACGCCGTACTCGAAGTGCGGCGCGCTGATCTCGACGATCTCGGCGCCCTGGGCCTCCATCGCGGCGAGAGCCGCGCGGAAGGACTCCGACACGCCGGCCTGGAAGCCGCTGTCGGGCAGCTCGCGGATCACGCCGACCTTGAGGCCCTTGAGCACCTGGCCGGTCGCGCCTTCTCGCGCGGCGGCGGCGAACGACGGCCACTCGTGGGCGAGCGACGTGGAGTCGTGCGGGTCGTGCCCGCCGATCACGTCGTGGAGGAGTCCGGCGTCGAGCACCGTGCGCGTGACGGGGCCGACCTGGTCGAGGCTCGAGGCCAGCGCGATCGCGCCGTAGCGGCTGACGCCCCCGTAGGTCGGCTTGATGCCCACGGTGCCGGTGACGTGCGCGGGCTGGCGGATGGATCCGCCGGTGTCGGAGCCGAGGGCGAGCGGGGCTTCGAACGCCGCGACCGCGGCGGCCGAGCCACCGCCCGAGCCGCCGGGGATGCGGGAGAGATCCCAGGGGTTGCGTGTCGGACCGTACGCCGAGTGCTCGGTCGACGAGCCCATCGCGAACTCGTCCATGTTCGTCTTGCCGAGCGGGACGAGACCCGCGGCGCGCGAGCGCGCGACGACGGTCGCGTCGTACGGCGACATGTAGCCCTCGAGGATCTTCGAGCCGCTGGTCGACGGCATGTCCGTCGTGACCAGCACGTCCTTGATCGCGAGGGGGACGCCCGCGAGCGGGCCGAGGTCGTCACCGGCTGCGCGCCGGCGGTCGATGTCGGCGGCCACGTCCAGCGCATGCTCGCTGACGTGGAGGAAGGCGTGCACATCGGCATCGACGGCGGCGATGCGGTCGAGGTGGGCCTGCGTGGCCTCCACGCTCGACACCTCGCCGGCGGAGAGCTTGTCTGCGAGCGCGGCGGCGCTCAGCTTCGTGAGATCGGTCACGTCGGGCCCCTTACTGCTCTTCGCCGAGGATCGCGGTCACGCGGAATCGGCCGTCCGCGGAATCCGGTGCGTTCTGCAGCACCTGCGCGGGTGTCAGCAGACCACCGGGCACATCCGAACGGAAGATGTTCTCGAGAGGGATCGGGTGACTGGTGGCGGGGACGTCGGGGGTGGCGACCTCGGAGACCTTGGCGATGTTGTCGACGATGGCGTCGAGCTGGCCGGTGAGGCGCTCGACCTCTCCGTCGCTCAGCTGGATCCGGGCGAGCACACCGAGATGGCGCACGAGATCGGGGGTGATTTCAGACACCACCTAAGACTACCGGGGCCGCACCCATGGCCCCGGGCGTCCCCGGCGTAGGCTGTGCCCGTGACGACCTACGACCCGCCGCGCCCCTGGATCGCCAGCTATGCCGAAGGGGTTCCGGAGGACCTCGCCCCCGTGACGGGCTCGCTCGTCGACATCGTCGATGCGTCGGCACGCGATTACCCGGATGCTGCGGCCCTGCAGTTCTTCGGACGCGAGACGTCCTACCGCTCGCTGCACGAGCAGATCGAGCGCGCGGCCGCCGGACTCCGTGACCTCGGAGTGAAGGCCGGTGACCCGGTCGCGATCGTGCTGCCGAACTGCCCGCAGCACATCGTCGCGTTCTACGCGATCCTGCGCCTGGGCGCGGTCGTGATCGAGCACAACCCGCTCTACACGCCGCGCGAGCTCCGCAAGCAGTTCGAGGACCACGGCGCGAAGCACGCGATCGTCTGGACCAAGGTCGTCGCGACCGTGCAGGACTTCCCCGCCGATCTCGCCGTGACGAACCTCATCTCGGTCGACGTGATCAAGGCGATGCCGTTCGGCACCCGCCTCGCCCTCAAGCTCCCCATCGCCAAAGCCCGCGAGGCGCGCGAGGCGCTGACCGAACGGGTCTCGGGGACGGTGACATGGGAGAAGATCGTCGGGTCGCCGGCGCTCCCGGCATCCCATCCGCGCCCCGGCACCGACGACCTCGCGCTCATCCAGTACACGAGCGGAACGACCGGCACTCCGAAGGGCGCCTCGCTCACGCATCGCAACCTGCTCTCGAACGCGGCGCAGGCCCGCGCGTGGGTGCCCTCGATCGTCCGCGGAGACGGGTGCGTCGTCTACGCCGTGCTGCCGATGTTCCACGCCTACGGACTCACCCTGTGCCTGACCTTCGCGATGTCGATGGGCGCGCGCCTGGTCCTCTTCCCCCGCTTCGACCCCGACATGGTGCTCGACGTCACGAAGAAGCATCCCGCCACCTTCCTCCCGCTCGTCCCGCCGATCGCCGATCGCCTCCTCAAAGCCGCGCGTGAGAAGGGTGTGTCGCTCGCGGGCACCGAGGTCGCGATCTCGGGCGCCATGGCGCTCCCGCACGAGCTCGTGGTGCCCTTCGAGGCGGCGTCCGGCGGGTTCCTCGTCGAGGGCTACGGGCTCAGCGAGTGCTCGCCGGTGCTGATGGCGAATCCCGTCGCCGACAACCGGGTCCCGGGGACGGTCGGTCTTCCGCTCCCGGGCACCGAGTGCCGCGTCGTCGACCCGGACGACCCGACCCAGGACGTGCCCGCCGGAGAACGGGGTGAGCTGGTCGTGCGTGGCCCGCAGGTGTTCAGCGGCTACTACGGCAAGCCCGAAGAGACCGAGGCCGTGTTCACCGAGGGCTGGTTCCGCACCGGGGACATCGTCACGATCGACGACGCCGGGTTCGTGCG
The DNA here is from genome assembly GCF_053345975.1 of Microbacterium sp. C23T. Classification (NCBI taxonomy): domain Bacteria; kingdom Bacillati; phylum Actinomycetota; class Actinomycetes; order Micrococcales; family Microbacteriaceae; genus Microbacterium; species Microbacterium sp. C23T. The sequence continues at coordinate 24,956 of NZ_JBKFBD010000022.1, forward strand.
CATCGTCGACCGGATCAAGGAGCTGATCATCACGGGCGGCTTCAACGTCGCGCCCACCGAGGTCGAGAACGCGCTTCGCCAGTACCCCCAGGTCGAGGACGCGGCCGTCGTCGGACTCCCGAGCGAGCACTCCGGCGAGGAGGTCGTCGCCGCGATCGTGGTCGCCCCGGGCCAGGAGATCGACGTCGAAGCCGTGCGCGACTTCGCGCGGGGCATCCTCACGCCCTACAAGGTGCCGCGACGCATCTACGTGGTCGACGAGCTGCCCAAGTCCCTGATCGGCAAGGTGCTGCGCCGCCAGGTGCGCGACCGCCTCCTCGCGCTGAACACGGGAGCCTGACGGCTCAGTCCTCGAGGCCGTCGCGCGCGACTGCGATCCGATAGGGATGCAGCGACGCGACGAAGACGCCGGCCGCAACGGCGGGGTCGGCGTTCATGATCCCGCGCGCCGTGGCTTCGTCGTCGGCTTCGAAGATCGTGATGCCGAAGGTGCCCGCGGTCTCCTGCGTCCGCCCGGCGAGGACCAGTGCACCGCGGTCGCGTAGCGCGACCAGGTAGGCGAAGTGCTCGCCCACGATGCGCTGCTCGTCAGGAGTCGCGTCGGCGACCATCTCGGGTCGAGACGGGACGATCCGATAGAGCCACTGCGCCATGCGGTCATCATCCCAGCCGCGGACCGCCGGCGCACCGTCCTCGGGAAGTCGGCGTCAGCCCGCGTCGGGAACGAGGGCGTCGAGCGCCTCGGGTCCTTGCGTCACGAGGATGTGGAACTGCGCGGCGTCGAGGATCCGGATCCCGAGCTCCTCCGCTTTCGCCAGCTTCGAACCGGCGCCCGGGCCGGCCGCGACGAAGTCCGTCTTCTTCGACACGCTCGACGCGGCCTTGCCGCCGGCCTTGAGGATGGCCTCCTGCGCCCCCTCACGGCTGTAGCCCTCGAGGGAGCCGGTCGCGACGACGGTGAGGCCGTCGAGCACTCCCCCGGTGCTGACGGCCGCGCCGGGCCCTGGGTGGCCAGGGGTGGCGAGCTGGGCGCCTGCCGCCTGCCACCGCTCGACGATGTCGCGGTGCCAGTCCACCTCGAACCACTCCCCGAGGGAGTCGGCGATGATCCCGCCCACTCCCTCGACCGCGGCGAGGTCGTCGCGGGATGCCTCACGGATCGCCGCGACCGACCCGAACCACTGCGCCAGTGCTCGCGCCGCCACCGGCCCGACGTGGCGGATGTTGAGAGCCACCAGGAAACGCCACAGCTCCTTGGACTTCGCGCGCTCCAGCTGATCGATGAGCGTCAGAGCCTGCGCCGACGGCTGTGCGTCGGTGATGCCGGCCTTCTTCTCGGCCGGAGTGGGGTTGCGTCGGAACGGCGCCCGCCGCACGATCTCACCCGACTTCTCGTCGATGCGCGGCTCGCCGGTCTCGGCGTCGCGCACGACGACCTCGATCGGCACCAGCTGCTCGACCGTGAGCTCGAAGAGCGTCGCCTCGGTCTCGAGGGGAGGCACCTCGGGTACCGACGGCTGCGTGAGCGCAGCCGCGGTCACCTCGCCCAGCGCCTCGATGTCGAGCGCACCGCGCGAGCCGATGTGCTCGACGCGGCCGCGCACCTGGGCCGGGCAGGCCCGCGTGTTGGGGCAGCGCAAGTCGATGTCGCCCTCCTTCGCCGGCGCGAGCGGGAAGCCGCACTCGGGGCAGTCGGCGGGCATGACGAACTCGCGCTCGGTGCCGTCGCGGAGCTCGACCACGGGACCGAGGATCTCGGGGATCACATCGCCGGCCTTGCGCAGCACGACCGTGTCGCCGATCAGCACACCCTTCGCGCGCACGACGTCCTGGTTGTGCAGCGTCGCCTGACGCACCACCGACCCGGCGACGCGCGCCGGCGCCATCACGGCGAACGGCGTGGCGCGACCCGTACGACCGACCGAGACGACGATATCGAGCAGCTTCGTGTTCACCTGCTCGGGCGGGTACTTGTACGCGATCGCCCACCGCGGCGCGCGGCTGGTCGCGCCGAGCTCGTCGTGCAGCGCGAGCTCGTCGACCTTGACGACGACGCCGTCGATCTCGTGCTCGACGTCATGGCGGTGCTCGCCATAATGTGCGACGAAGTCCAGGACACCGTCGATGTCGTCGGCCGTGCGGAAGTACGGGCTGGCCGGAAGTCCCCACTCGGCGAGGAGGCCATACGTCTCGCTCTGGGAATCGACCGGCGGGCGACTCCACGCCCCGATGCCGTGGACGAAGAGGCGGAGCGAATCGAGCCGGGCCTGCCCGGCCTCGCGTTCCAGGCCGTCCTTCTTGTCGAGCTGCTGGCGGAGGCCGCCCGAGGCGGCATTGCGCGGGTTGGCGAACGACGGGAACCGCCGCTCCGCGCTCAGGCGCGCCTTGGCCTCGTCGAACGCGCGTCCGCGGGCGCGCGTCTCTTCGACGGCGCGGTCGCGCATGTCGGCCTGCAGCGCGTTGAGCGCCTCGAAGGCCGCGACCGGGATGAACACCTCGCCGCGCACCTCGACGAGGTCGGGGTGTCCGCTGCCCTCGAGTCGCTGCGGGATCCCCGCCACGCGGATCGCGTTGACCGTGACGTCCTCACCCGTGCGGCCGTCGCCGCGCGTCGCCGCCGAGGTCAGGACGCCCTTCTCGTAGCGCAGGCTGATCGCGAGTCCGTCGATCTTGAGCTCGGTGAGCCACCGCACCTTGCGGCCGGCCGCCGTCTCGGCCTTCACGCACCAGTCCCGCAGCTCGTCGAGGCTGAACACGTTGTCGAGGCTCAGCATGCGCTCTGCGTGCTCGACCGGGGCGAACATCGAGCTCTCGGCCGCGCCGACGGTCTGGGTCGGCGAGTCCTGGCCCTGGAGTTCGGGGTGCAGCCGCTCGAGCTCCTCGAGCCGGTGCATCCACCCGTCGTAGGTCGCGTCGTCGACGAGTTCGGCGTTGCGGCCGTAGTACGCGTCGCGGGCGTCGATGATGCGGTCCGTCAGCTCCTGCGCTTCGGCGCGCGAGGCCTCCAGACCGGCGTCGGCGGGGAGGGGGGCCACCGCATCGAGCGGGGCGGAGGCTGGCGTACCGAGGTCATCCGTCACCGCACCAGTCTAGGAGCGGGGTCGGACACCGCCAGGGCGCCGAAGCGCCCGCAGAACCGGGCGGCGCAGCATCCGATCCGGTCTAGGCGTCGACCGGAACAGCCGAGACCGTGCGATCGATCGTGAACTGCCCGATCACGCGCGTGCCGTCGTACAGCACGGCCGTCTGGCCCGGAGCGACGCCGTCGAACGGCGCCTCGGGAACCACCGTCAGCAGGCGGTCCGCGAGCGTGGCGGTCGCCGGCACGGGGTCCGCGTGGGCGCGGATCTGCACATGGCAGGCGAACTCGCCGGCGGGCTGGGGACGCCCGGCCCAGGAGTACCGCTCCCCCGCGATCTCGGCGGTCGCGAGGGCCTCCTTCGGGCCCACGACGACGGTGTTGGACACGGGCCGCACCTCGAGCACGAAGCGCGGCTTGCCGTCGGGCGCCGGAACGCCGAGCTGAAGGCCGCGGCGCTGGCCGACGGTGAAGGCATGCGCGCCGTCGTGCGCTCCCACGACCGCGCCGGTCCGGTCGACGATGTCACCGCGCTCGGCGCCGACCTTCTCGGCCAGCCAGCCGCGCGTGTCGCCGTCGGGGATGAAGCAGATGTCGTGGCTGTCCGGCTTGTGCGCGACGGTCAGGCCGCGCTCCTCGGCCTCGGCGCGCACGAGGGCCTTCGACGGTGTCGCACCCAGCGGGAAGTAGGTGTGCGCGAGCTGCTCCGCGTTCAGGACGCCCAGCACATAGGACTGGTCCTTCGCGGCGTCCGAGGCGCGGTGCAGTTCGAGGCCCTCCGGGCCGTCGACCAGCGTGGCGTAATGCCCTGTGCACACCGCGTCGAAGCCGAGCTCGATCGCACGCTCCAGGAGCGCGGCGAACTTGATCTTCTCGTTGCACCGCATGCAGGGGTTCGGCGTGCGACCGGCGCGGTATTCGGCCACGAAGTCGTCGATGACGTCATCGCGGAACCGCTCGGAGAAGTCCCACACGTAGAAGGGGATGCCGAGGCGATCGGCGGCCCGGCGCGCGTCCATGGCGTCCTCGATGGTGCAGCAGCCGCGGCTGCCGGTGCGCAGCGTGCCGCCGGCCCGTGAGAGCGCCAGATGCACGCCGACGACCTCGTGTCCCGCCTCGACGGCCCGGGCGGCCGCGACGGCGGAGTCCACTCCACCGCTCATGGCCGCAAGGATCCGCATGGGTCCAGTCTACGAACCTCTGCCTGACCGTGGCCCGGATGCCGCCCTCGCGCGCTCGACGACGTCGGGCAGCAGCGCGAGCACGGCGTCGACGTCGGCGTCGGTGGTGGTCCTCCCCAGCGTGAACCGCAGCACCTGGCGGGCCTCGGCATCGGTCCGTCCCATCGCGAGCACGACGTGCGACGGCTCGGGCACCCCCGCCTGACACGCCGATCCGGTGGAGACCTCGACGCCCGCCATGTCGAGGAGGAACAGCAGCGTCTCACCCGACGCCCCCGGGAAGAGCAGGTGCGCGTTGCCCGGGACACGGTCGATCGGGTCTCCGAGCAGCTCGGCATCGGGGATTCGGTTCCGGATGCTGCCCACCAGCCGCTCCCGCAGGGCGGCGAGTCGCTCCGCCTCTGCCAGGCGTTCCGCCTCCGCGAGTTCTGCGGCGACCGCGAAGGCCACGGCGCCGGGCACGTCCTGCGTGCCGGCGCGGAGTCGTCGCTGCTGGCCACCGCCGTGCAGGAGCGCCGTGAGCTCCGCGCCGCGCGCCACGACGAGCGCGCCGACGCCCGTCGGGCCGCCGATCTTGTGCGCCGACACGCTCATCGCTGCGAGCCCGGCGCGACCCCGCGCATCGCCCCGCCAGGTGCGGAACGACACCGGCACGTGACCGAAGGCCGCCACTGCGTCGAGGTGCAGCGGCACGCCCGCCGCCGCGGCCGCGGCCGAAAGGGCGGCCGCATCGTTCACCGTGCCGGCCTCGTTGTTCGCGACGAGCGCGGTGGCCAGAGCCGCGTCGGACAGCGCCGCGGCGAACTCGTCCACGCGGATCCGGGCAGCGTCGTCGATGCCGACGTGCCGGAGGCTCGCACCCTGCGCCTCGAGCCACTCGACCGCGTCGAGGGTGGCGTGGTGCTCACCGTCCGGCAGCACCACGGCGTCGGACTCCGGTCGGCGCGCCCACCACAGGCCCTTGACCGCGAGGTTGACGGCCTCGGTGCCGCCCGAGGTGAAGACGATCTCGATCGGGTCCGCCCCCACCACCGCGGCGAGGCGCTCGCGCGCCTCCTCCAGCACACGTCGCGCGTGCTGACCCGCGCCGTGGATGGACGAGGCGTTGCCCACCGTCGCCGCGGCGTCGACCCACGCGTCTCGCGCCTCCGGTCGCAGCGGCGCGGTCGCGGCGTGATCCAGATAGATCCGCACGTCGCTCATGACCGGTCGGCCTCCCTCGCGATCGGATGCGGCGGCTGCTGCATCCGAGTTCCGTGTCCGGTGGGACCCGGTGTCGTAACACCGCCGACTCGGACCATGGTTATGGTAGTCCGCATGATCAGCCCGGTCTCCGTGATCTCGCCCCCTGACGCGGATCTGCTCGATCCCCAGCTCGATGGGCTGGGCGTCGTGCTCCTCGACGGGCACGCACGCCTGCGCGTCTGGTCGGACGCGGCGGACGCGATCGACCTCGTCGTCTTCGACGACACCGACCTCGACTGGATCACCGCGACCGAGCCCCTCGTCGCGATCGGCGGCGGCGTGTGGGAGATCACGACGCCGCTCCTGCGCCCCGGCACGCGATACGCGATCCGCGTCGACGGGCCGCAAGCCCCCGGCAACACCTTCAATCGCGGCACGCTCCTGCTCGAGCCCTACTCCCGCGGCCTGGTCCGCACCGGTTACGACGGCTGGCGTTCGGAGGTCGTCGACGGATCGTTCGACTGGGGCGGTGTCGCCAAGCCGGCGATCCCGATGGACCGCACGGTGCTGTACGAGGGCCATCTGAAGGGCCTGTCGAAGCGGCATCCCGATGTCCCGGGCGCCCTCCGCGGCACGTACGCCGGCCTCGCCCACCCGGCCATGGTGCAGCATTTCCTCGACCTCGGCGTCACGAGCATCGAGCTGCTGCCGATCCACGCGTTCACGACCGAACCGCGACTGCTCCAGCACGGACTCACCAACTACTGGGGTTACAACTCGCTGAACTTCTTCACCCCGCACACCGCCTACGCGACCGAGGATGCGCGTCGACAGGGCCCCGAGGCGGTCCTGCGCGAGTTCAAGGGCATGGTGAAGCTGCTGCACGAGGCGGGGCTGGAGGTGATCCTCGATGTCGTCTACAACCACACGGCCGAGGAGGGCATCGGCGGTCCGCGCTCGAGTCTGCGCGGCATCGACAACCGCGCCTATTACCGCCAGCAGGAGGACGGCGCGTACATCGACGTCACCGGCTGCGGCAACTCGGTGAACACGTCGACGGATGCTGCCGCCCGCCTGGTGCTGGACTCCCTGCGCTACTGGGCGAACGACGTGCAGATCGACGGGTTCCGGTTCGACCTCGCTGCGACGCTCGGACGCGACGCGGGACACGTGTTCACCCCGGAGCATCCGCTGCTGCGCGCCATCCTCGACGACCCCGCGCTCGCCGGCGTCAAGATGATCGCCGAGCCCTGGGACGTGGGCATGGGCGGCTGGCAGACCGGCAACTTCGGCGACGGCTGGAGCGAGTGGAACGATCGCTACCGCGACCGCGTCCGCAACTTCTGGCTGAGCGACGTCGACTATGCCCGCCGCGCCTCGACCTCCCCGGTCGGCATCGGCGGGTTCGCGAACCGCCTCGCGGGTTCCGCGAACACCTTCGCGGACGCCCGCGGTCCGCTCGCCGGCATCAACTTCGTGACAGCCCACGACGGCTTCACGCTGCGCGACCTCGTCTCGTACGACGTCAAGCACAACCTCGGCAACGGCGAGCAGAACCGCGACGGAGCCGACACCAATCGATCCTTCAACCATGGCGCGGAGGGACCGACCGACGACGAGCGCATCCTCTCGACGCGGCGCAAGGCGATGCGCAACCTCATGGGCACGCTGCTGCTGTCGGCCGGCGTGCCGATGCTGACCGCCGGCGACGAGTTCGCCCGCACGCAGCGCGGCAACAACAACGCCTACTGCCACGACTCGGTCCTGACCTGGCTGTCGTGGGAGCACGCGCCGTGGCAGCAGGAGCTGTATGCACACGTGCGACACCTGCTCCGTCTGCGTCGAGACAACCCGGCGCTGCGCCCGAGCCGCTTCGCGCGGCTCGGCGAACGCACGCCGTCGGCATCCGTCATGGAGTGGTACGACGAGCGCGGCGAGACCATGTCGGGCGAGCGGTGGACGGATCCGTCGCACCGCACGCTGCAGTACGTCGCCGCGTCGACGCCCGAGTTCGAGGGGTTCAACCGCGTGCTGCTGATGGTCCACGGCACGGAGCGGGCGATCGACGTCACGCTTCCCGACGTGGAGGACGTGACACGATACGTGTCGCTGTGGTCGAGCGCCGACGAGACGCCGTCCGAGAGCGGGGAGACCTTCGCACCCGGAGACACCGTCTCGCTCGCCGGCACGTCGATGCGTCTCTTCCGTGCCGAGTAGCTCGGAACCGCCGACGAAATCGCGGCACCGCGTCACGTCGCTGTCATCCCGGTCGGGCGCGCGATAGGTTCGAGTCGTGGTCACGAAGACGCGCTCCGTGCGCTCCCGCCCGTGGCGGAGCGCCTCGGCACTCCCCGTCCGCAAGACCCGCGCCTGGCAGGCGGAACGCGATACCGCAGCGCGGCGCGTTCCTCTCGCGCAGCCGACACCGGCGGTTCCGTGGGGCGATTACCGGCCCACGGCGTTCGTCGGCGAGGTGGTGCCGTTCGGGGTGACGTCGTTCCGCGAAGGGCATGACCGCATCGGCGTGCAGGTGCGGCTGTTCTCGCCCTCCGGCGACGAGTCGCTGCACCGCCTCGACCCGCTCGAGGACGGCTTCGACCGCTGGCGCACCGAGGTGGCCCTGCTCGAGCAGGGCATCTGGCGCTTCCGGTTCGAGTCGTTCGGCGACGACTTCGCCACGTGGGAGCACGCCGCATCGCTCAAGATCGCGGCGGGGGTGGACGTCCCTCTCATGCGCGAGATGGGCGCTCGCCTGTTCGAACAGGCCGGCGCCGAGAGGGGCCGCCCCGCGGCGGAACGCCGAGCGCTCGCCGACGCGGCGGCGTCCCTGCGCGACACCGAGGTCGACGATGCCGGGGCGCTGTCGATCGTCGAAGACCCTGCGATCGCACAGTACTTCCACGAGCGGCCGGTCATGTCGCTCGTGACCATCGGGGACGACCTCGAGCTGCTCGTCGAGCGCGAGCGCGCCGGCGTCGGCGCCTGGTACGAGTTCTTCCCCAGATCGGAAGGGGCCCGTCGCCTCAAGGACGGCACCATCAAGAGCGGCACGTTCCGCACGGCGGTCAAGCGGCTCCCGGCCGTCGCCGACATGGGCTTCGACGTTCTCTACCTGCCGCCGATCCACCCGATCGGCACGCTCAACCGCAAGGGGCCGAACAACACGCTCGACGCGGGTCACGGCGACCCCGGCTCGCCGTGGGCGATCGGCTCGGCGGCCGGCGGCCACGACACCGTCCACCCCGACCTCGGCACACTCGCGGACTTCCGCTCGTTCGTGCGCAAAGCACGCGACGCGGGCATCGAGATCGCCCTCGACCTCGCGCTGCAGGCCGCGCCCGACCACCCGTGGGTCGCCGCGCATCCGGAGTGGTTCACGACCCTCCCCGACGGGTCGATCGCCTACGCCGAGAACCCGCCGAAGAAGTACCAGGACATCTACCCGGTCAACTTCGACAACGATCCGGAAGGGATCCGCGCCGAGGTGCTGCGGATCGTGCGCCACTGGATCGCCCAGGGCGTGCGCATCTTCCGCGTCGACAATCCCCACACCAAGCCGCTGCAGTTCTGGGAGTGGCTGATCGCGACGGTCTCGGCCGACGAGCCGGACGTCGTCTTCCTCGCCGAGGCGTTCACGCGGCCGGCTCCGCTGCAGAGCCTCGCATCCGCCGGCTTCCAGCAGAGCTACACGTACTTCACGTGGCGCAACACGAAGGCGGAGCTCGAGGAGTTCCTCTCGGGACTCGCGCACGAGACCTCCGCCTTCCTCCGCCCCAACCTCTTCGTCAACACGCCCGACATCCTCACGGAGTACCTGCAGTTCGGCGGCAGGGCCGCGTACCGCATCCGTGCCGCCATCGCGGCGACCGCCGCCCCCAGCTACGGCGTGTATGCGGGTTACGAGCTCTACGAGAACGTCGCACGCCCGGGCTCCGAAGAGAACATCGACAACGAGAAGTACGAGTACAAGGTCCGCGACTGGGCGGGCGCCGTCGAGCGCGGCGACTCGCTCGCGCCGTTCCTCACCCGCCTTAACGAGATCCGGCGCGCGCACCCGGCTCTGCGGCAGCTCCGCAACCTCAGCGTCCACTGGAGCGACGACGACGCCATCCTGGTCTACACCAAGCACCTCGACGCCGCGCTGTCTCCCGACGGCCGCAGCGACACGATCATCGTCGTCGTCAACACCGACCCCCACTCGGTGCGTCAGACGATGGTCCACCTCGACACCCGTGTGTGGGGCGTCGAGCCGGGCACGCCGTACGAGGTCGAGGACCTCGTCACCGGCGCCCGGTGGACGTGGTCGGATCACAACTTCGTGATGCTCGACGCGTTCACCGAGCCGGTCCACATCCTCCACGTGAAGGAGTCCCGATGACGCCCGCCGACCAGATCCTCGATGCCGTCGCGACGGGCTCGCACCACGATCCCCACGCCGTGCTCGGCATCCATCCCGACACGGATGCCGAGGGCACCGCGACCTGGATCGTTCGCGCCCGCCGGCCGCTGGCGCGCAGCGTCACCGCGGTGTTCGCCGATGGCACCCGCGTGCCGCTCGAGCACGTGCACGGCGGGATCTGGGAGGGGACGCGCGCGGGAGCGCTGACCCGGTACGAGCTGCTGACCACGTACCCCGACGGTCCCGACTTCATCGCCGACGATCCCTACCGTCACTCTCCCACGATCGGCGAGCTCGACCTGCATCTCATCGGCGAGGGACGCCACGAGGAGCTGTGGCGTGTGCTCGGTGCCCACGAGCGCGAGCACGACGGCTCGCTGGGAACCGCCTTCACGGTGTGGGCGCCCAACGCCCGCGCGGTGCGCGTGGTGGGCGACTTCAACGGCTGGGACGGCCAGGGGCACGCGATGCGCTCGATGGGCGCGAGCGGCGTGTGGGAGCTGTTCATCCCCGGCGTCGGCCAGGGCTCGACCTACAAGTTCGAACTTCGTGCCCGCAACGGCGACTGGGTGCTCAAGGCCGACCCGATGGCCCGGTTCGCGGAAGTGCCGCCGGCCACAGCATCCGTCGTCGTCCAGTCCTCCTACTCGTGGGGCGATGCCGCATGGCTCACTCAGCGTTCGAAGTCGACACCGGTGTCGCGGCCGATGTCGGTCTACGAGCTCCACCTCGGCTCGTGGCGTCAGGGGCTGTCGTACCGCGAAGCCGCCGATCAGATCATCGACTACGTGAGCGCGCAGGGCTTCACCCACGTCGAATTCCTTCCGCTCGCCGAGCACCCGTTCGGGGGGTCGTGGGGCTACCAGGTGACCGGGTACTACGCACCGACCAGCCGATTCGGGCACCCCGACGACCTCCGGTACCTCATCGACCGGCTCCACCAGGCCGGCATCGGCGTGATCATGGACTGGGTGCCGGGCCACTTCCCGAAGGACTCCTTCGCCCTCGCCCGCTTCGACGGTGAGCCGCTGTACGAGCACGCCGACCCGCGGCGGGGCGAGCACCGCGACTGGGGCACGTACATCTTCGACTACGGTCGCAACGAGGTGCGCAACTTCCTGGTCGCCAACGCGCTCTACTGGTTCGAGGAGTTCCACGTCGACGGGCTGCGCGTGGACGCCGTGGCCTCGATGCTCTACCTCGACTACTCGCGCGAAGACGGCGAGTGGGCGCCGAACGTGCACGGCGGCCGCGAGAACCTCGAGGCGATCCGCTTCCTGCAGGAGGTGAACGCCACCGCATACAAGCGGTATCCCGGCATCGCGATGATCGCCGAGGAGTCGACGAGCTTCCCCGGGGTCACCGCGCCCACCAGCCAGGCCGGACTCGGTTTCGGCTTCAAGTGGAACATGGGCTGGATGAACGACTCGCTCCAGTACATCGCGCGCGATCCGATCTATCGCTCCCACCACGAGGGCGAGCTGTCGTTCTCGTTCGTGTATGCGTTCAGCGAGAACTACGTGCTGCCGATCAGCCACGACGAGGTCGTCCACGGCAAGGGCAGCCTCTTCTCACGGATGCCGGGCGACCATTGGCAGAAGCTCGCCAACATGCGCGCATTCCTCGCCTACATGTGGGGGCACCCCGGCAAGCAGCTGCTGTTCATGGGCCAGGAGTTCGGTCAGCTTTCGGAATGGTCGGAAGGCCGCTCGCTCGACTGGTGGCTGCTCGATCAGCCCACGCACGCCCAGCTCCAGCAGTTCGTCGGCGCGCTCAACCGGGTCTACCGCGAGGAGTCCGCACTGTGGGCGCGCGACAGCGACGGTGCGGCGTTCACGCGCCTGGGTGCGCCGAAGTGGAACCCCAATGTGATCGCCTTCGCCCGGAGGGACTGGCACGGCAACACGATCGTCGTCGCCGCGAACTTCTCGGGCAACCCGATCTCGTCCTACGAGCTCGACCTTCCCGAGACCGGAGTGTGGGACGAGATCCTCAACACCGACGCGCAGCTGTACGGCGGGTCGGGGGTCGGCAACCTCGGCGTGGTCCACGCGGGCGCAGGCGGACGCGCATCGCTCGTGCTGCCGCCGCTGGGCGTCCTGTGGCTGCGCCACCGGACGGACGCACACATCCCCTCGCCCACGAAGGGCTGAGAATCCTCTGACGCGCGATGAGGGCCCCGGATGCAGCATCCGGGGCCCTCATCCGCGAAGTGGATACTCCGTCGTCAGGTGAGCGGATCGCTCAGAACAGCAGCGACGCCAGGCGACCCCGGGCGGCGATGACGCGCGGGTCGGCGTCCCCGACGAGCGCGAACAGCTCGAGCAGCCGTTCGCGCACCGGGGTGCGCTCATCAGCCGGAAGCTGGGCGAACAGATCGAGCAGGCGCCCGTAGGCGTCTTCGACGTGCCCGCCGGCGAGGTCGAGATCAGCGACCGTGAACTGCGCGGCCACGTCCCGAGGGGCGGATGCTGCGGCCGCGCGGGCGGCCTGCAGGTCGACACCCTGCACACGGTCGAGCAGGCGCACCTGCCCGAGGCCGGCTCGTGCCTCCGCGTCGCGGGGGTTCTCGACAAGGGCCTTCTCGTACGCGGCGACGGCGCGCGCGTAGTCGCCCTCCTCGATGGCCGCGAACGCCTCGGCGTGCAGCGGAGGAAGCGGCGGCTCCTCGGCGGGGGCTTCCTCAGGTGCCTCTCCGCCGACGGACGCGGAGCCGGTCACGCCGTTCTGCGCGGCGAGCTGAAGGAGCTGCGCGAACACCTCGCGCACCTGCTGCTCAGGCACGGCGCCCGTGAACATCGGCACCGGCTGACCGGCGACCAGGGCGACGACCATCGGAATCGACTGGGCGCGGAACGCCTGCGATAGCTGGGGGTTGGCGTCGACGTCGACCTTCGCCAGCACGACGCGGCCGCCGAGCTCGACGACGACCTTCTCGAGGATCGGGCTCAGCTGCTTGCAGGGGCCGCACCACTCGGCCCAGAGATCGACGACCACGGGGACGGTGCGCGACAGCTCGAGCACCTGCGGGAACGTCTCGTCGGTGACGTCCAGCACGAGGGACGGAACCGCGACGCCGGCGCCGGCCGGAGCTTCCTCACCCGGCGCGGCGGGCGCCGGACGGTTGCGGAGGGAGGACAGGTCGACGGCACCGCGCAGCGAGGCGCCCAGAGTGGGATCGGTCACTACAGAATCTTCGCATCGAGGATGTCGGACGAGTAACCGAGGAGCCGGATCTTCTCGTTCGAACCGGGACCGGGCACATAGAAGAACACCTGGTCGCTGAAGGTCGTGGCGAATCCGGTCTGCGACTGGTCGACGCCGGCGAGCGTCTTGACCGTCCGGTTGTCGTTGACCTTGATCACGGCGTCCGCGTTGGTCGGCTTAACCGTGTCGATCTCGTTGATGTTCACGGCGACGATCGCACCGCTCTCGACCGTCTGCAGTGCGAACGGCTCCTGCACCCCGGCTGCTGAGCTGAACTCGAGGTTTCCGGTCGACGATGCGGTCTTGTTGAACTCTTCGAGCCGCCGCTGGCGGTCGGCCGCGATGCTGGCGCGGAGCTGGTCGCCGTCGGCCTCGAAGAGGTCGTAGTACTGGCTGGACTCACCATTGGTGATGATGTCCGAGTACGCGGCGGCGATCTCGTTCGGCGGCAGCAGGAGGAACGGGGAGTCCGGCTCGACCTGCGGTGCGCCGATGTACGCGGGCGCGAGGTCGGGAAGGGTCGTCGAGGCCTCCAAGCTTCCGACATACGACAGCTTGTAGTCCGCCCACTGATCCTGCTGCGTGAGCACCATGATGCTCGACGTCTTGGATTCGTCGTCGTCCGCGACGGCGATGACCGAGCGCGGCCAGCCGTCGTACGCCTGCGGCAGGATGATCTCGAGCGGCTTCGCCAGGATCGGCGCCGGCGCCGGGTAGTCGCCGAGGGCGGCCCGCAGCTTGTAGTTCGTGTCGCGTGCCGCGAGTGCCGCGCCCTCGAGGCGCGTGTCGGCGAGGTCGCCGTCCATCGCCGCGTCCGCGTCTGCAACCGTGGCGGCGATGCGGGTGAGGATGCGCTCGGCCTGGGCCTTCGTGACGGCCGGCGCCTGCTGGCCGTCGGGGGCGATCACGGTCGCGGTGGGCGACGGCGTCGGCGACGAGCCGAGCTGCGGCCAGGCATCGGCCGAGCAGCCCGAGAACAGCAGCGCCGAGACGGCCACCACGGGGAGCACCGCGAACGCGCGACGGCCGGCGCTCGAGACGGCGCGGCGCGTCGGCTTCGCGCTGCTGATCACGCCCTTGTCGTCGTGGTCGATCGCGATGTCGATGGGTTCGGTGACAGGCAGCGGCAGCCCCTTGCGTCGCGGCCCGCGCTTACGGCGCGCGTGGCGGATGCCGAGGATGTACAGGAACACGCCGACGGCCATCAGGATGCCGCCGACGACGATGAGCGGCCCCGCCCACGGCGTCGACGTCTGCAGCGGCCAGGAGACCGTCACCTTGCTCGGCGCGGGGGCGGTGCCGTCCGCGGCGACGAGCACGCTCATGTCCTCCGGCAGCTGCAGCGGAGCGATGAGAAGGTCGGTCTGCTGGTACTCGTCGAGCCACAGGTCCGATCCGACAGGCGTGCGACCGGTCGTCTCTGCGGCGGCGTCCCCGCTTGTCGCGTCATCGGTCGCGGCCGCGTCGTCGGCGGCCGCGTCACCGGCTGCCGCATCTTCGGCCGGAGCCTCAGCGGCGGGATCGACGGTCGCGTCGACTGCGGGTTCGACCACCTGGGTATCGAGGGCGCCCTGGTCGTCCAGCGTGACGTGGGTGTAGGTCGAGTCGGAGAGCCAGGCCTCCATGTCGGCGGTGCGGCCGTAAGAGGCGAAGATGTCGCCCTCGGCCTGGGCGCGCAGGGTCTGCGTGCCGGGCATCTGGTTGAGCACGGCGCCGTCGATGAGGAGATACGGAGTCTGCTCTTCGACCGAGATCGCCGTGGTCTCGGTCTTGGGTCCCTGGAAGATCGTCCGCTGGGCGATGCCCGCACCGATCATCACGGTGGCGAGCACGAAAGCCGCCACGGCCCACACGAAACGCACGAAGAACACCTTTCCGGGGCGCGCGGACACAGCGCAGCCCTTCGATTCGACAGTTCAGACTAGCGAATACGACCTGAGAGGCGCGTGGGAGGCGGCATTCCCGGGGCTGAACGTCCCTGATGCGTATCCTGGGCGGACAGACGAATCGACACCGTGTCGACCTGAGGGGGAACTCGATGAAGCTGCACAACCCGTTCCGCACAGCGCTGCTCGCGACGCTGGGTGTCGGGCTCGGGCTGCTGCTCATCGGAAGCATCCAGAACCTCCAGACGATCCTGCTGTACGTCGGCACGGCGCTCTTCCTGTCGCTGGGCCTGGATCCGATCGTGGCCTGGCTCGAGCGCCGCAAGCTGCCGCGCTGGGCGGCCGTCCTCATCACGATCCTGGGGGTGCTCGCCGTCTTCGCGGGGATCATCCTCATGGTCGTGCCGATCATCGTTCAGCAGATCGGTCAGCTCGTCACGACGATCCAGGACCTCGCCGAGAAGGGCGAGTTCGATGATCCGGTGAGTGCGATCCAGGACTGGCTGCACGCCGTCTTCCCCGCCCTCAACGTCGACGAGGTGTGGGGCTACATCGAGGACTGGTACGCCTCGCTCGACGTGGGCGCGATCGGCTCCGAGGTCGGCGGCAGCATCATCGCGATCATCGGCGCCCTCATCGCCGGGTTCGCCGGTGCGTTCATCGTGCTGATCCTCACGATCTACTTCACGGCGTCGACGCCGAACCTGAAGCGCGCCGTCTACCAGCTGGTCCCGGCGTCCAAGCGTGCGCGGTTCATGGACCTCGGCGAGCAGATCACCGACTCGGTCGGCTACTACGTCATCGGCCAGGTCACGCTCGGCCTCATCAACGGTGTGCTCAGCGCGATCTTTCTCACGATCATCAAGGCGCCGTTCCCCGCCGTGCTCGCGGTGATCGCCTTCTTCTTCTCGCTGATCCCGCTCGTGGGCACGCTCACGGGCTCGATCATCATCGTGTTCACGTGCCTGGTCGTGGGCTCCCCCACGACCGCCTTGATCGCCGCGATCTACTACCTGATCTACATGCAGATCGAGGCGTACGTGATCTCGCCGCGCATCATGGGACGCGCGGTCGCGGTGCCCGGTGCGGTCGTCGTGATCGCCGCCCTCGCCGGCGGATCACTGCTGGGCCTGCTCGGCGCCCTGGTCGCGATCCCCGTGGCCGCCAGCATCCTGATCATCTACCGACAGGTCGTGATCCCGCGTCAGAACGAGCGCTGACGCTCAGCCCTCGGCGGCCGGGCCGTGCCATTCGAGCGGCAGCGGCAAGGCGTCGGGGTTGACCGCAGCGACGATCTCGGTCAGCACGCGGCGGGTCTGGTTCTCCCCCACCCACAGGTGCTTGCCGCCCTCGACCGGGATCAGGACGGCCTCCGGCACGCTCGCGAAGCGCTGGGCCGCGGCATCCGGTCGAAGGTAGTCGTCGAACTCGGGGACGAGCACGATCAGACGACGCTCGTCCCCCGCCCACGCCGCGACCTCTTCGTCGGTCGCGCGGTGCAGCGGCGGCGAGAGCAGCACGGCGCCCTCGACGCCGTGGTCGCGACCGTACTTGAGTGCGAGCTCGGTGCCGAACGACCAGCCCACGAACCACGGCCGCGGGAGGCCGCGCTCGCGCACGAAGTCCATGGCCGCAGCGACGTCGAAGGCCTCGGCACGACCGCCGTCGAACGAACCGTCGCTGGTGCCGCGCGGCGACGTCGTGCCGCGGGTGTTGAACCGCAGCACGGCGAGGTCGGCGAGGGCGGGAAGGCGCCCGGCCGCTTTGCGCAGGATGTGGGAGTCCATGAAGCCGCCGGCCGTCGGAAGCGGATGCAGCGTCACGAGCGTCGCGACGGGCTCGCGGGTCTCGGGCAGGGCGAGTTCGCCGACGAGGGTCAGCCCATCGAGCGTCTCGAGCTCGATGTCCTCGCGGCGCGCGGGCAGCAGCATCGGTCCGCGGATCTCCATGTCAGGCCACCTTCCAGCAGTGCTGATGCCAGTGCCGCCGTGCGGCCAGGTCCGCAGCGT
Source organism: Microbacterium sp. C23T (assembly GCF_053345975.1). Taxonomy (NCBI): domain Bacteria; kingdom Bacillati; phylum Actinomycetota; class Actinomycetes; order Micrococcales; family Microbacteriaceae; genus Microbacterium; species Microbacterium sp. C23T. Next base: position 41,902 of record NZ_JBKFBD010000022.1, read on the forward strand.
CGCCCAGCACGCCGTCGGCGCGCCACGCCACCAGGTGCGCGACGCCGACGTCGATCTGCCGACCGCACCAGGGGCACGTGTACGGTTTCTGCGCCTGTGCGGCCGAGACCGGCTGCACCGTCCACTCGACACCGCGCCGCATCTCGGTGCGCTTCCAGCCCGCGAGCAGGCGCTCGAACGAGTCGTCGCCGCTCGAATCGTGTCGACGGCGGTTGGAGCGCGGCACGACTCAGTACCAGCCTGTGCGCTGCGAGTGGTCCCACGCGCCGCACGGCGTGCTGTAACGGCCGCCGATGTAACCGAGGCCCCAGGCGATCTGCGTCGCGGGATTCGTCTCCCAGTCGGCGCCGGCGCTGGCCATCTTGCTGCCCGGGAGCGCCTGCGGGATGCCGTAGGCGCCGCTGCCCGCGTTGTACGCGTTGACGCGCCAGCCGGACTCTTTCTTCCAGAGCGCGACGAGGCAGGCGAACTGGTCGTCTCCCCAGCCCCGAGCCAGCACCATGTCGTAGGCGATGGCCTGCGCGCTGCCCGGGTCCGGCGTGACGAACGGAGGACGCCATCCGCCGGAAGACGACGTGGAGGTCGATGCCTGGACGGTCGGCGTCGGCTTCGGCTTCACGTAGACCGTGTAGTTGCCGCGGTCGAGAGCCGCGGGCTCCGGATCGGCCGCCGACTCGTCGCCGGCACGGGACTGGACGTCATCGAGTCCGCTGGCGTAGAGCGAGACCTGCGACTCGTCGTCCGCGCTCGCCTGAGCCAGCGCGAGCCCGGTCGGACCGATGTACGCGACCACGAAGCCGAGCACGGCGAAGGCGGCGAACGCGCCGACGACACCACGACGACGAGACCAGCGCGGAGCAGGCTTGCGGGGAGGTGAGGAGGGCGCCGAGGGACTGGATGTTGCCACCGCGACCGGCCTCGCAGACCGGGCCGCCACCTCGTGACGTCGGGCGCGTCTGGTCGGGTACAGCTCGTTTCCAGAAGTCACAGTGTCCCGATTCTCGCATACCGGCACGACGAGGTGCCATCCGCGGACCCGCGCGTCTCACTTGACGGCGAGCATCACCTCGACGACGGCATCGAGCACGGCGTCGACCTGCGTCTCGCGGTACCCCCCGCGCTGCATGCGGAACGCGACCGAGCGAACCTGCTCGACGGTGACGGAGTCGCCCGTCTCGAGGAACCGCGCGAGCTTGTCGGTGACGAGGTCGACCTCCGCGATGCGGTAGCCGTAGCGCAGCGGCGACACGCGGTCGAAGCGGCGCTTGGCCGGCCGGCTGAGGCGGTCCAGCACCTCCTGGGCGAGCTCGCGGGTGTGGCCGACCCACTCCCTGGCACCGGTGGCAGCGACCGCCGACGAGCGCTCGCGGGCGGCGAAGGCATCCTCGATGCGGCCGAGTGCGGCGTCCACCGAAGCGATGGCGTAGCCGTGGCGCACCAGCGGGAACGCGACCTGACGGATGTCGGCGGACGTGAGTGCGTCGCTGCCGCGCTCGAACGACGCGCGTGCGCGGGCGAGGAACTCGTCGACGGGCTGCTTGTCGTAGCCCTTCTCGCGCCCGCGGGCTTCGGGGAAGGACGCCCGGGCGGTCGTCTCGGATGCCGTCATGATGCCACCAGCGGAGTGAAGAGGTAGTAGAGGGTCAGCGCCGCGACGACCGACAGGAGGATCGAGTCGAGGCGATCCAGGACGCCGCCGTGACCCGGGAGCCAGGAGCTCATGTCCTTGATCCCGAGGTCGCGCTTGATCATCGATTCTCCCAGGTCGCCGACCGTGGCCGTGGCGAGGATGAGGATGCCGAACACGGCGCCCATCCACCACTCGAGGCCCAGCATGAAGATCCCGACGAGCACGCCGGCGAGGATCGCGGCGGCAGCGGCACCCGCGAAGCCCTCCCACGTCTTCTTCGGGCTGATGCGGGGAGCCATGGGGTGCTTGCCCATTGTGATGCCCGCGGCGTACGCGCCCGTGTCCACGGCGACGGCGACGATGATGAACGACAGGACCCACAACTCGCCGCCCTCCTTCGCCAGCAGCACGAGCGTGAGGCTTCCGAGGAAGGCGACATAGAGCTGGAGGAACGTCGCGATGAGCACGTCGCCCAGCACCAGACCGTACGGTCTGCCGTCGTGCGACGCCATTTGACCGACCAGTCGCCACACCACGACGAAGGCGAGTGCGACGAACAGCAGCACCCAGTGCAGCCACGAGTCGACGAAGTACGCCGACAGCACGACCACCGCACCCGCGATGAGCTGCGGGATCAGATCGACCCGGCGACCGCTCGCGATGAGAGCCCGCGAGAACTCGAAGAGCGCGAGCAGCGCCGCGGCCAGGGCGAACGGCACGAACGCCCACTTGACGAACAGCAGCGACCCGAGCAGGACGAGACCGATCGCGAGGCCGATGAGGATCGCGACGATCAGGTCGCGCCCCGTCCGCTCCTTGATGCGCTCGTTAGCCTCCTCGAAATCGGCCCGCGCCTGCGCGACGTGGCCTTCCAACTCGCTGCGCGCCGCGCGCAGATGAGACTGCAGTGCGGGGCCCGTGTCAGGGGTCTCGGCGGCACGGCGTGCCTCGCCGGCCTCGCGCCGCGTCTGCGGTGAGGACGGCTGGTCGCTCCGCGGCGGGTCGGATGCGTCGGTCATGGGCAGACCTCAGACCTCGAGGAGCTCGGCCTCTTTGCGCTTGAGCGCCTCGTCGATGGCGTCGACGTGCGCGCGCGTGAGCGCGTCGAGCTCCTTCTCGCCGCGAGCGAGCTCGTCCTCGCCGACCTCGCCCTTCAGCGCGTCGATGTCGTCCTTCGCCTTGCGACGGATGCCGCGCACGTGGACCTTCGCGTCCTCGCCCTTGGTGCGCGTGAGCTTCACGTACTCCTTGCGGCGCTCCTCGGTGAGCTCGGGCATCGTGACGCGCACGAGGTTGCCGTCGTTCGTGGGGTTCACACCGAGGTTCGGGATGTCGCGGATCGCCTGCTCGATCGCCTTCAGCGCCGACTTGTCGTACGGCGTGATGAGGAGCGTGCGCGCCTCGGGGTTGTTGATCGACGCGAGCTGCGCGAGCGGCGTCGGGCTGCCGTAGTAGTCGACCAGGACCTTCTGGAACAGCTGCGGGTTCGCGCGTCCGGTGCGCACCGTGGCGAAGTCCTCCTTCGCAGCCTCGACGGCGCGGTCCATGCGCACTCCGGCATCGGCCAAGACGTCCGCGATCACAGTGTCTCCTTCGCGTAGATGGGGCTGGTCAAGTCTATCGACGCGGGACGCGTCACGCCGTGACCAGCGTGCCGATGGTGTCGCCCAGCAGAGCCTTCGTCACGTTGCCCGCGGGCTCCATGCCGAACACGCGCATGTCCATGCGGTTGTCCATGCAGAGGCTGAACGCGGTCGAGTCGACGACCTTGAGACCCCGCTGCAACGCGTCGAGATAGGTGATGCGATCGATCAGGGTGGCCGAGGCATCCTTCTTCGGATCGGCGGTGTACACCCCGTCGACGCCGTTCTTCGCGACGAGCACCTCCTGCGCGTCGATCTCGAGTGCGCGCTGGGCGGCGACCGTATCGGTGGAGAAGTACGGCAGGCCGGCGCCGGCGCCGAAGATGACCACGCGGCCCTTCTCCATGTGCCGCTCGGCGCGACGCGGGATGTAGGGCTCGGCGACCTGTGTCATCGAGATCGCGGACTGCACGCGCGTCGCGGCGCCCGCCTGCTCGAGGAAGTCCTGCAGGGCGAGGGCGTTCATGACGGTGCCCAGCATGCCCATGTAATCGGCGCGGCCGCGGTCCATGCCGCGCTGGCTGAGTTCGGCCCCGCGGAAGAAGTTGCCGCCGCCGACGACGATCGCGATCTCGACGCGGTCGACAGCGGCCGCGATCTCCTGGGCGATCTGGCTGACCACGTCGGGGTTCACACCCAGCTGGCCTCCGCCGAACGCTTCGCCGGACAGCTTCAGAAGGACGCGGCGGCGCCCGGTGTTCTCGTTGATCACTGTGGTCCTCTCGTCTACGACAAACTACCGAAGGGCATGAGAAAAGGCCCGCATCGGCTTGCCGATGCGGGCCTTCTCAGGAGGTCAGGCGCCGACCTTGTAGCGGGCGAAGCCCGTCAGGGTCAGACCGGCGTCCTTCGCGACCTGCGCGACCGACTGCTTGTTGTCCTTCGCGTAGTCCTGGTCGAGCAGCGAGACCTGCTTGAAGAACGCGTTGACGCGGCCCTCGACGATCTTCGGAAGGGCGGCCTCGGGCTTTCCCTCGTTGCGGGAGATCTCGGTGACGATCTCGCGCTCCTTCTCGACCTCGGCCTCGGGGACCTCGTCGCGCGACAGGTACGACGGGTTCGCGAACGAGATGTGCTGTGCGAGGCTGCGCGCCGTCTCGGCGTCGTCGCCCGAGTAGGCGAGGACGACACCGACCTGCGGCGGCAGGTCCTTGCTGGTCTTGTGGAGGTAGATCTCGAACTTGTCGCCCGAGAGCGTGTTCACGCGACGCAGCTCGACCTTCTCGCCGATGATCGCGGCCTCGTCCGAGATGAGCTCGGCGACCGTCTGGGTGCCGGCGGACGCGGCGAGGGCGGCCTCGGCCGAGTCGGCGTGCGCGGCGGCGGCGGCGTCGAGGACCTTCTCCGCAAGGGCGATGAAGCGCTCGTTCTTCGCGACGAAGTCGGTCTCGGTGTTGAGCTCGATGATCGTGACCTGACCGTCGACCTCCTTGGCCGCGACCAGACCCTCGCTCGTGGAGCGGTCGGCGCGCTTGGCGTTGCCCTTCGCACCCTTGAGGCGCAGGATCTCGACGGCCTTCTCGAGGTCGCCGTCGGCCTCCTCGAGCGCCTTCTTGGTGTCGACCATTCCCGTGCCGAGCTGCTCGCGCAGCGTCTTGATGTCAGCGATCGTGAAGTTTGCCATGGGTGGCGGCTCCTTGAATTGGTGAGTTCTCGTGGATGCCTCGGCGGGACCGTCCGGACCGTTCGATCTGGGCGATCCCGCCGGGGCGGAGTGTGTGAGCCTTACTCGGCGGAGGTCGCCTCAGCGGCCTCAGCGACCTCGGCGGCTTCGACAGCTTCAGCGGCCTCGGCGCCCGCCTCGTCGGCGGCCGACTCGGTCGCGATGGTCTCGACCTCGGCGACGTCGGTCACCACGGCCTCGTCGGAGGGCGCGGGCTGCTCGAGCAGCTCGCGCTCCCAGTCGGCGAGGGGCTCCGCGTCAGCGGTCTCGTCGGTGGGCTGGTGGCGCTGGATCAGGCCCTCGGCGGCGGCGTCGGCGATGATGCGGGTGAGCAGGCCCACCGAGCGGATCGCGTCGTCGTTGCCGGGGATCGGGTACTGGAACTCGTCCGGGTCGGCGTTGGTGTCGAGGATGCCGATCACCGGGATGCCGAGCTTCGACGCCTCGTCGATGGCGAGGTGCTCGCGCTTGGCGTCGACGACCCAGATGGCCGAGGGCGTCTTCTGGAGGTTGCGGATGCCGCCCAGCGACTTGTGGAGCTTGTCGAGCTCGCGCTTCTTGAGGAGGAGCTCCTTCTTGGTGAAGCCGCTCGCTGCCGGGTCCTCGAAGTCGAGCTCCTCGAGCTCCTTCATGCGCGCGAGACGCTTCGACACGGTCGAGAAGTTGGTGAGCAGACCGCCGAGCCAGCGCTGGTTGACGTAGGGCTGGCCCACGCGCGTCGCCTGCTCGGCGATGACTTCCTGCGCCTGCTTCTTGGTGCCGACGAAGAGGACGGTGCCGCCGTGGGCGACCGTCTCCTTGACGAACTCGTACGCCTTGTCGATGTACGTCAGCGACTGCTGCAGGTCGATGATGTGGATGCCGCTGCGCTCCGTGAGGATGAAGCGCTTGACCTTCGGGTTCCACCGGCGGGTCTGGTGTCCGAAGTGGACGCCGCTGTCGAGCAGCTGGCGAATGGTGACGACGGCCATGGCCGTTCTCCTGTTCCGGCGCGTGCGCGCCTGTTGCGGTTGTTCTCGCGCCGGCTCGTGGCCGGCGTGGCCTGGTGCCCGGCTCATTCCCGCCTCGCGCTCGCTCGGAAGCGTTCGCCAGGACCGTTGGGGATGGATGCCGCGCCGCACCCTTCGTCAGACTCGGGGCTTGCGGCGCTATGGGCACGCGGAGTCACCCCGACATGCGGAGTGCACAGTCAGTGTATCAGGAGCGGCCGGGCCGCTCCTCCTCCCCCGACGGCCGAACGCGCGCCTTCTCCACGGGTGTCGGTGCCACAGATCCACCGCGTCCACCGCACGGTCACGGTGGGATCATGTCGCGATCGGTTCCCACCCGCCAACGCCCATTCCGCTGCGGGTCGCGCCGTCGTGCCGTGGGGGCGATGGCCCTCAGTGTCCTTCTTGCGGCCGCACCAGCTGCAGCACAGGCCGCCGCGGTCCGTGAGCCCGAGCCCGCGCCGGTCGCCGACGGCGGGATGGTGTCGCTCGCACGGGACTGGACCTGGCCAGTTCACCCGTTCCGGCTCGTGCGCCCGTTCGTCGCACCGCCGCACGAGTATGGGCCGGGCCACCGGGGAATCGACCTGCTGCCCTCAGGAGACGGCGTGGTGCGCGCCCCGGCGCCAGGCGTGGTGGCGTTCTCCGGACAGGTCGCAGGGCGCGGAGTGATCACCGTGGACCATGGCGACGGCCTGGTGTCGACGATCGAGCCGGTCGACCCCGGGCTTGCCGTCGGGACGCCGGTCGAACGATCCACTCCCCTGGGCATGATCTCGGCCGGAGGACACGCTGAGGCCGGCGCTGTGCATTTCGGTGTCCGGCTGGACGGTGCGTACATCAACCCGCTCGTGCTGCTGGGCGGGGTGCCGCGGGCCGTGCTTCTCCCCTGCTGCTAGCCGCCCCTCAGGCCCGCGGGTGCGCGAGGCGGTAGGACGCAGCCAGTCGCTCGCTCGAGACGTGCGTGTAGATCTGCGTGGTCCCGAGGCTCGCATGGCCCAGCATCTCCTGGACGGCGCGGAGGTCTGCGCCGCCGTCGAGGAGGTGCGTCGCGGCAGAGTGACGCAGCGCGTGCGGTCCCACCCGCGCCCCGAGCTCGGGGCCGAGTTCGCGCGACACGAGGTCGTACACCGCACGGGCGCCGATCCGACCGCCCCGGGCACCGAGGAACAGGGCCGGCACGGGCACGTCGTCCGCACGTCTGGCGAGGAGCGACGGTCGCCCGCGGACGAGGTAGGCCTCGACCGCCCGGAGCGCCGGCACGCCGAACGGCACCACCCTCTCCTTCGATCCCTTTCCGAGGACGCGAGCCGTGCGTCGGTCGCGGTCGAGGTCGTCGACGTCGAGCCCGCACAGCTCGGAGACACGCACGGCAGCTCCGTACAGCACCTCGAGGATGGCGTGATCGCGCAACGCGACCGGGTCGCCCTCCGCGGCGGCGGATGCCAGCCGGTCGAGCACCCCGCCGAGGGTGTCCGCTGTCGCGACCTTGGGGAGCGTCTTGCCGCGCTTCGGTGCGACCAGGCGAAGGCTCGGGTCGGCCGGGATCGCGCCGGTCTCGGTCGCCCAGGCGAAGAGGCCCCGGGCGGCCGCCGTGCGCCGCGCGATCGTGGCGCGGCTGTCGCCGCGCTGGACGGCGTGCCAGAGCCAGTCGCGGAGCTTCTCGAGATCGACGGCGACCAGGTCGATATCGCCGCAGGTCGTGGCGAGTCCGTCCAGATCGGAGCGATAGGCCCGCACCGTCGCCGGAGACAGACGGCGGACCTCCGCGAGGTGGCGCAGGTACGCCGCCGCTGCCCCGTGGATGTCCATGCGTCCAGCTTGCGCCCGCGCGTGCGCGCGGCGGTGTTGCGACGCACCCGAAGACGCTCCGCCGTCCGTCGATCACGCCCCTACCCGTCGCAGCCTCCATCCCTCGATCCCCGACTCCACCGCCCCGTCGAGCGCCAGCAGCCCGAGGATCCCCTCCACGACGTCGGCCGCCATCCCCGCGCGTTGCGCGATCGCGCGGGCGTCCCGCCACACGCGGGTGCTCATGGCATCCTTCACACGGGTCGCGTCCCCGGTGTACGTCCCGCCGACGGCGGGTGCGGCATCCATCGCCCTTCCCATCCCGAGCAGCTCGCGGACGTCATCCGCACTCGTGATGCACAGGGCGCCGTACTCCCGGATGAGCCGGTGCGTGCCTGCCGACGTCGCGGATGTGATCTGGCCGGGGACGGCGCCGAGCGGGCGCGACAACGTCGCCGCATGGCCCGCGGTATTGAGCGATCCGCTGCGCCAGCCGGCTTCCACGACCACCGTGGCGGCCGAGAGGGCGGCGATCAGCCGGTTCCGCTGCAGGAAGCGCCACTTCGTCGGCGCCGAGCCGCACGCCACCTCGCTCGCCACGACACCTCGTCGGGCGACGTCGTCGATCAGCTGCGTGTGGCCCGCAGGATACGCGCGATCGGCACCGCCCGCGAGCAGCGCGACAGTGAGTCCGCCGGCGAGAAGGGCGGCACGGTGCGCTGCGCCGTCGATGCCGTAGGCGCCGCCCGACACCACGGCGATGCCGCTGCCCGCCAGGTCGGCGGCGAGCTCCCTCGCCACGTGGTCGCCGTAGTGGGAGGCAGCCCTGGCGCCGACGATCGCGACGGATGCCGCGAGCCGGCGCAGTGCCGAGGCATCGCCGCGCACCCACAGGCACAAGGGCGCATGCGCGCCGAGGTCGTCGAGCTGGGTCGGCCAGTCCGGATCGCCGCGCGTGAGCAGCGTCACGCCGCGTGCCGCTGCTGTGACCAGTGATTCGGCCACCGCGCCCGCCGACAGTCGCGGAAGCCAGCGCCTGCGCCCTTCGGCGAGCTCCTCCGGCGTGAGTTCGGGAAGCGCTGCGCCCCCGAGCACGGCTTCCAGCGCCGCGACGGGGCCGCGCGCGCCGATGATGCGGCCGGCGACGGAGTCGCCCGGCTCGATGAGCTGGCACCAGACAGCCGTCGCATACCGGGTCCGGCCCTCATCCGCGTCGTACTCGAGGCCCGCGGGCGACAAGGCCCGCCGGGCGGCGTCTGCGCTCAGGTCGAACGCGATCACAGCGCGATCCCCTTCTTCAGGTACAGGGCGCGTCCGACATGCTCCGCGCCGAGCTGGCCGCGGCCCTCGATGTCGGCCAACGACCAGGCGACGCGCAGAACCCGGTCGTACGCCCGCAGGGTGAGCGATCCGCGGTGGAGTGCGGCGTCGAGCGGGCGCCGGACGACCGGAGACGGCGCGGCCGGTCCCTCGCGAAGCCACGTTCCCGGCACGTCGGCGTTCACCTTCCACGGCGTCTCGGCGAGGCGGTGGCGCGCGCGTGCCCGCGCATCGGCGACCTGCGCTCGCGCGCTCTCGGTCGAGACCGTCGGCCCGGTGCCGCGTTGCGCCACGGCGACGCGCGTCAGCGTCAGCTCGATGTCCATGCGGTCCAGGAGCGGTCCGGACAGCCGGCCGAGATAGCGGCGGATCGCGGCCGGTGGACACGTGCACGTGCCGCCGCGGATGCCGTAGTCACCGCAGGGGCACGGGTTCGTGGCGAGCACGAGTTGGAACCGCGCGGGATACTCGGCGTGCGCGCCCGCGCGGTCGATCGTGATGGCGCCGGACTCGAGGGGCTGACGCAGGGCATCCAGCGCACTGGCTGCGAACTCGCCGGCCTCGTCCAGGAACAGCACACCCTCGCTCGCGCGCGCGATCGCCCCCGGGCGCACCACTCGGGAACCGCCGCCGACCAGGGCGGCGACGCTCGCGCTGTGGTGCGGGGCGACGAACGGCGGGGTGCGCGAGAGCTCGACCACGCGGGAGCCGGCGAGGCTCCGGATCGATGCCGCCGCCAGCGCCGCACGGTCGTCGAGTTCGGGGAGTATTCCGGGCAGCCTACGTGCGAGCATCGTCTTGCCCGCCCCGGGCGGCCCGCACATCAGCAGGTGATGACCGCCCGCCGCTGCGACCACGAGCGCCTCGACGGCGTCGCGCTGGCCGATCACCTCCGCGAGATCCAGCGAGGGCTCGGCCGCCTCCTCGTCGTCCGGGAGAGCGACCGGCTCGTCGTCGGTGACTTCGACGTCGCCGCCGTGCCAGGCGATCACCTGCGCGAGGTTGACGGCGGCGAGGACCTCGACGCCGTCCACCAACGACGCCTCGGGGCCGTTCGCGTGGGGAACGACGACGCGTCGATGGCCGGCCCGCCGTGCGGCAACCACGGCCGGAAGGACGCCCGGCACCGGCCGGAGGCGCCCGTCGAGCCCGAGCTCACCGATGTGGACCGCCGACGCGACGGAGGCGGCATCCATGGAGGTCTCGGTGGCGAGAGACGCGACGGCGATGGCGACGTCGAATCCGGAGCCCTGCTTGGGCAGGCTCGCGGGCGACAGATTGACCGTGAGGCGTCGTCGCGTGAGCGGCGTGCCGGTGTTCGCACAGGCGTTGTGCACGCGCTGGACGGACTCGCCGAGAGCTTTGTCGGGAAGCCCGATGATGCGGAAGTCCGGCTGCTGATTCGAGAGGTCCGCCTCGACCTCGACGCATTCGCCCTCGGCCCCGACGAGGGCGACGGCCCATGTTCGTGCGACCTTCACGGCACCTCCACGTCGACGAGGTGCTCCAAGCGCGCGGTGCGAGGATCGGCGCCGATGAGGCCGACGGCGTCGATGCGCAGTCGTCGTCCCTGCACGAGCTCGCGGTGCGCACTCGCCCACGCGATCGAGAGGCGCCAGAGCCTTCCGCGCTTTCGCGCGTCGATCGCCTCGAAGGGGTGCCCGAACCCCTCATCACGCCGCGTCTTGACCTCGACGACGACCACTGCCGACCGATCGGCGACCACGAGGTCGATCTCGCCGTCGCGACATCGCCAGTTGCGCGCCAGGACGGTGAATCCCTGCGCTTCGAAGTACCGGGCGGCGCGGTCCTCGCCCGCCCGACCGAGGACGTCTTTGTCTGCCATTCCGGCATCGTCGCGCGCCAATGTACACGCGCGGGCGCGCGGCCGCGGCATCCGTTCAGAACTCGCGGTGAGTCCCGGAATCGGTGGGCTGGGGAGGAGGCGTCAGGCCCGCTCAGGTATCGAGCGAGAGCTCCTCGGGGAGGTGGAAATCACGGCGCGAGAGCTCTTCGACGTTGACGTCTTTGAAAGTCAGCACGCGCACCGCCTTCACGAAACGGTCGGCGCGGTAGATGTCCCACACCCAGACGTCGGACATCGAGATCTCGAAGTAGAAATCGTGCTCGGTGTCGCGGCGCACGACGTTGACCTCGTTCGCGAGGTAGAAGCGCCGCTCCGTCTCGATCACGTACTGGAACTGCGAGACGACATCGCGGTACTCGCGGTACAGAGCGAGTTCGAGCTCGCGGTCGTAGTCTTCGAAGACCTCGTCATCCATGGTGAATCCATCCTATGGGCGCGAGCGGGTACGGCGACCCGCATGCGCGTGTGGCGAACGCTCAGAAGAGCGTCGGCGCCTCGGCGATCGACCACGAGGCGCGGTGATGGCGGCTGATGCCGTACGTGCGGATGGCTTCACGATGGTCGGGGCTGGCGTAGCCCTTGTTGCGCGCCCAGTTGTACGCGGGGAGCTCGTCATGCAGCTCGGTCATCAGGTGGTCCCGCGCGACCTTGGCGATGACGGATGCCGCGGCCGCCGAGGCGCAGTCGCGGTCGGCTTTGATCACCGGGCGCACGGTGAGCCCCCACTCGCCGGCGGGACGGATGTAGTCGTAGTTGCCGTCGAGGATGACGATGGCGTCTTCCGGCACGACGCCGTGCGCGCGGAGATCCGCGATGGCGCGGATCGAGGCGAGGCCGAGGGCGCGCATGATGCCGATCTCGTCGATCTCCTCGGAGCTTGCCCATCCGACGGCGCTTGCGGCGACCCACGATGCCGCGCGTGCCGCGACGTCGGCGCGCTTCGGCTCGGGAACGAGCTTCGAGTCACGCAGCCCCTGCGGAATGCGTTTGCGCGATCGCTGGGCGTCCACGACCGCCGCGCCGACCGCGACCGGACCTGCCAGCGCCCCTCGCCCCACCTCGTCACACGCGATGACGAGCGTGTGCTCGCGCAGGAGCCGGCGCTCGAGCGTCAGGCGGGGCTCGGCGACGGTCACTTCCCGCCGCCCTCCGGCTCCGCGTCGGGAACGCCGGCGAACACGTCGTGGTGGAAGTCCAGCAGGCCGAACCGGTCGAACGGCCACGTCACGAGGAACGCACGGCCGACGAGATTGTCGATCGGCACGAAGCCCTTTCCGGGCTGATCCGTGTTGTACCGCGAGTCCTTCGAGCGGTAGCGGTTGTCGCCGAGCACCCAGAGTCTGCCCTCGGGGACCGTCACGTCGAAGGGGTCGCCCGAAGCGGCGGTCTCCCCGGCGGGCAGCTTGAGGTACGCGCTCTCGTCGATGGGCACGTCGTTGACCGTGATCTGACCGATGGCGTTGCAGCACACGACGTGGTCGCCGGGAACCCCGATGATGCGCTTCACGAGATGGTCGTCGCTGTCGGGCGCCGCGAGGCCGACGAGCGACAGGACCCACTCGACACCCTCGACGATCGGAGGACGCGCGGGGGCCGTACTGGGCGGCAGCCATCCGCCGGGATCCTGGAACACGACGATGTCGCCGCGCTCGTAACCGCCGAAGCGCGGCGTGATCTCGTCGACGAGGATGCGGTCCTTGACGTGGAGGGTGTCCTCCATCGACCCAGACGGGATGTAGAAGGACCGCACGAGGAACGTCTTCACCACGAGCGAGACGAGGACGGCGATGAGGATGATCACGACGACATCGCGAAGGAACACCAGCCAGCCCCGACGACGCGGCTGAATGGTCGCAGCGGGCTCGGGCCCGGGCGCCGGCTCGGCCGGAGCCGACTTCTCGGTCGTCATGAGTTCCTTCGCGGGTGCCGGCGGTCGCGGCGGCCCGCCTTCAAGGGTCGCACACTCCGGCCCTTCCGGAGTACGGACGAAGCCCCGGACCTGGTCGGTCCGGGGCTTCGTGACAGCGCTGCAGGGAGAGCGTCAGTTGCTCTCGCGCTTCTCCTTGATCTTGGCCTTCTTGCCACGGAGGTTGCGCAGGTAGTAGAGCTTCGCGCGACGCACGTCACCGCGGGTCACGACCTCGATGTGGTCGATGACCGGGGAGTGCACCGGGAAGGTGCGCTCGACGCCGACCTGGAAGCTGATCTTGCGGACCGTGAAGGTCTCGCGAACGCTGTCGCCGGAGCGGCCGATGACGACGCCCTGGAAGACCTGGATACGCGAGCGGTTGCCCTCGGTGATGTTGACGTGCACCTTCACGGTGTCGCCGGCGTTGAAGGCGGGGATGTCGGAGCGGAGTGAAGCCGCGTCGACGGCGTCGAGGATCTGCATGATCGTCTCTCTCTGCGGCCGCCACAGGTCGACCGCGGGAAGGATGGTAAAGGACTGAGTGTGCCGCAGGCCTTCGGCGTGACGCCGTCCAGCTGGTTCCCCTGAGGCAGAACCGGTCAGGGCACAAACAGCTATTCTGCCATGGATGCCGCACCCGGCCAAACCACGTCAGCTCGCGGGTGGAGTCTGCTTCTCCGAGATGACGATGACCTCGCGCGGAGCAGCCTCCGGCGCGTCGGTCTCCGCGGGGATGTAGGCGACCCCCTCCGAGGTGTGCAGGACGAATCGCGAGGGCCGCGCCTCGCTCCACAGCTGCCACAGCTCGAGCCAGAAGAGACCGACGCCCGCGAGGATCGCCACCACCATGACGGGCGCCCACCATGCCTCGGCGAAGAAGCCGAGCGAGATGACGAGCAGGTGCCACACCGTGAACCCGAGCACGTCCCACCACGAGACGGCGCGGTGAGCCCGCACGGTTCCGCGCGCCCGCACCAGCACGGTGAGGAGCAGCTGCCACAGGAAGACGCCAGGGATGGCGAGGAACAGCACCCAGAGGAACGCCCAGCCGCCGGCGTTGAACACGGCCCACCCCACCAGGAGCCACAGCGGCAGCAGGAAGGCGGCCGGGATCAGCCAGCCGAAGAATGCGCGACGCAGCCACATGCCACTGATGCTACGCCCGCACACGTCCCCGGTGGTCCGCTTCCGCGTGCCGCGGAGCATCCTCCCAGCCCCGTGCGTACGGGTCAGACAGAATGGAGGGGAACGAGAGGATCCCCTACATGATCGAGTTGCGCACGCCTGCCGAGATCGAGGCGATGAAGCCCGCAGGGCGATTCGTCGCCGAGACCCTCGCGACGCTGCGCGACGAGACCAAGGTGGGCACGAACCTCCTGGCGATCGACCGTCGCGCGCACGACCTCATCCGCCGAGCCGGCGCCGAGTCGTGCTACATCGACTACCACCCGTCGTTCGGCGCCCGTCCCTTCGGGAAGGTCATCTGCACCTCGGTGAACGACGCCGTCCTGCACGGGCTCCCCTTCGACTACGCGCTGCGCGACGGCGACCTCGTCTCGCTCGACTTCGCGGTCTCGGTGGACGGCTGGGTGGCAGACTCCGCCGTCTCGTTCGTCGTGGGCACCCCGCGGGACGAAGACCTCGCGCTCATCGACACGACCGAGCGTGCGCTGGCCGCCGCCATCGGCGCGGCGACGGTGGGCAACCGCATCGGCGACATCTCGGCGTCGATCGCCGCGGTCGCGCACGCCGACGGCTATTCGATCAACACCGACTTCGGCGGTCACGGCGTCGGCAGGATCATGCACGGCGACCCGCACGTGCCCAACGACGGCAAGGCCGGACGCGGCTACCCGCTCCGCGCGGGCCTCGTGGTCGCGCTCGAGCCGTGGTTCCTGCAGACGACCGACGAGCTCGTGACCGACCCTGACGGCTGGACTCTGCGATCGGTCGACGGTTCCCGTGGCGCCCACGCCGAGCACACCGTCGCGATCACCGAGGACGGCCCCATCGTCCTCACCGACCGGTCCTGGCTCGGCGTCGCCTGACCCGGTGCACCTGACCGGTCCGGTCAGGTGCGCAGCTCCGCACGGGGTGCGTGCGCGGGCGTCCCGGCGCCGGCGAGGGCGGCGAGCGATGCCGCCACCGAGTGATCGACCTCGCGCTCGACCCGCGGGTGCTCGCTCAGCACGATGAGCGACTTCGCCGCGAGGCGCAGGGTGTCGCCCGGCTCGATGAGCGCCGAGTCTGCGCGCTCCCCTGCCGTGTCGATGACGACCTCCCAGTCGGGGCTGAACTCGACCACCGGGATGCGGAAGTCGATGATGTCGTCGCCGGCATTGAAGAGGACGATGAAGTGGCGGTCGCGGATCGGCTCGCCGCGCCGGTCCTTCTCGCGGATGCCCTGACCGTTCAGGAAGACCCCGACCGCCCGCCCGAAGCCGGACTCCCAGTCGTCCGGCTGCATGAGCGTCCCGTCGGGGCGGAGCCACGCGATGTCCTGAATCGGAACGCCGGCGTCGCGGCGCACGGGACGGCCCTCGAAGAAGCGCCGACGGCGGAACGTGGGGTGGTCGCGCCGCAGCCGGCTCATCGCCGCCGTGAATTCGAGCAGCGGGCGGTCCGCAGCATCCCAGTCGATCCACGTGGTCTCGTTGTCCTGCGCGTAGCCGTTGTTGTTGCCCTGCTGCGTGCGGCCGAGCTCGTCGCCGTGCAGCAGCATGGGAACCCCCTGGCTGAGCATGAGCGTCGCGATGAAGTTGCGCTGCTGGCGGGCGCGCATCGTGAGCACCGCGGGGTCGTCGGTGGGGCCTTCGACGCCGAAGTTGTCGGAGCGGTTGTCGTCGGCCCCGTCACGGCCGTCCTCTCCGTTGGCGTCGTTGTGCTTCTCGTTGTACGACACGAGATCGCGCAGCGTGAACCCGTCGTGGGCAGTGACGAAGTTGACGGATGCCACGGGCCGGCGCCCGGAGTGCTCGTAGAGGTCGCTCGACCCCGTGAGCCGTGAGGCGAACTCGCCGAGCGCCTGCGGCTCACCGCGCCAGAAGTCGCGGACGGTGTCGCGGTACTTGCCGTTCCACTCGGTCCACTGGGGTGGGAAGTTCCCCACCTGGTAGCCGCCGGGGCCGACGTCCCACGGCTCGGCGATGAGCTTCACCTGTGAGACCACGGGGTCCTGCTGGACGAGTTCGAAGAAGGTCGACAGGCGGTCGACGTCGTAGAACTCGCGCGCCAGCGCGGACGCGAGGTCGAAGCGGAACCCGTCGACGTGCATCTCGAGCACCCAGTACCGCAGCGAGTCCATGAGGAGCTGCAGCGAGTGCGGATTGCGCACGTTGAGGCTGTTCCCGGTACCCGTGTAGTCGGTGTAGTAGCGCTTGTCGTCGTCGAGCTTGTAGTAGGCGGCGTTGTCGATGCCTCGCATCGAAAGGGTCGGCCCGAGGTGGTTGCCTTCGGCGGTGTGGTTGTAGACGACGTCGAGGATCACCTCGATGCCCGCGGCGTGCAGTGCCCGCACCATTCCCTTGAACTCCTGGACCTGCTGACCGCGGTCGCCGGTCGCCGCGTAGCGGTTGTGCGGGGCGAAGTACGAGATCGAGTTGTAGCCCCAGTAGTTCGAGAGCCCCTTCTCCTGCAGCACCGCGTCGTCGACGAACTGGTGCACCGGCATGAGCTCGATCGCCGTCACGCCGAGTTTCGTGAGGTGCTCGATGATCGCCGGATGCGCGACGGCGCTGTATGTGCCGCGCATGTCCTCCGGGATCGCGGGATGGCGCTCGGTCAGTCCGCGGACGTGCGCCTCGTAGATGAGCGTCTCGGAGTACGGCGTCCCGGGCCGGCGGTCGCCCGCCCAGTCGAAGAAGGGATTGACGACGACGCCCTTGATCATGTCGGCGGCGGAGTCGTCGTCGTTGCGCGAGTCGGGATCCCCGAACGTGTACCCGTAGACCGACTGCCCCCACGTGACCGCGCCTTCGACCGCCTTCGCGTACGGGTCGAGGAGCAGCTTGGCGGGGTTGAAGCGCAGGCCGTTCGCGGGGTCGTACGGGCCGTGGACGCGATAGCCGTAGCGCTGGCCGGGCTGGATGTTCGGCACATACGTGTGCCACACGAACGCGTCGACCTCGACGAGTTCGAGGCGGGTCTCGGCACCGCGCTCGCCGAACAGGCAGAGCTCGACGCGCTCGGCACCTTCGCTGAACAGCGCGAAGTTCGTACCGCTCCCGTCGAATGTCGCTCCGAGCGGATATGCCGATCCAGGCCAGGTGTGCACGAATCTTCTCCCTCGCCGTCGGGTCGCTACACCCTATCGGAGCGGGATTGCCGATCCCCGGAGCTCAGATCCGCTCGGCGACGCCCTCGAGCGGATGTGGGGCGCCGCTGGGCGCCGGGGCGGCGACGAACCGTTCCGGCGTGTCGAGGGCCTGACGGACGGCCTCGACGACACGATCGACGTCTTCGGGGGTGTTGTAGAGGGCGAAGCTCACGCGGCAGCTGGCGGGCGGATCGATCCCCAGGTCGTGGTGCGCGAGCGTCGCGCAATGGCACCCGGCGCGCGACTCGACCCCCTGCGCGTTGAGCGCCCGGGCGATGTCGAACGGCGAGTGCCCGTCGATGTTGAACGCGACGAGCGGGGTCCGCTCCCTCCCCCGTGGCACGCCGTACACATGCAGTCCGTCGATGGCCTCGAGCTCCTCCAAGGCCTGTTGGGTGAGGGATGCCGCGTGCCCGGCGACGATCCCCATGGCGGCGTCGACGGCGGCAGAGCTGAGCGGGTCGTCCGTGCGGAACCAGGCGCGTTCGGCATCCGCGCCGACCATGTCGACGATGAGACGGAGCGTCTGCGCCGACGCGATCACCCCGAGGATGTTCGGGGTGCCGGCTGAGTACTTCCACGGCAGCTCGTTGTACTCGACGCGGTCCGGGAAGACCCGCCCCTCGGCGATCATGTCGCCCCCGTACAGGAAGGGCGGAAGCGACTCTCGAAGCGTCTCCTTCGCGTAGAGCACCCCGACGCCGAGGGGAGCCAGCAGCTTGTGGAACGAGAACGCCACGAAGTCGGCATCCATCGCCTGCACCTCCACGCGTGAGCTCGCGAACCGCTGGGCGGCATCGACGAGGAGGAGCGCACCGCGGCGGCCGTCCGGCTGCGCGTAGCCGCCCGCGTCCGCGATCGCGCGCACGCTGTCCAGCGGCGGCTTCGTCCCGAGGAAGTTCGACCCGCCCGTGCAGCACACCAGCTTCGTGCGGGCGTCCACGAGTGAGGTGAGGTGCTCCAGATCGAGCTCACCCGTCTCATGGTCGAATCGCGCGAGCCGGCATTCCACCCGCAGGCCGAACCGCGGCAGGATCTCGCGGCACAGCGCATGCCAGGGGACGTAGTTCGAGTTGTGCTCCATGAGCGTCGTGACGACGTTGTCGCCGTCGCGGAAGTCGGCCATCAGCGAGTACATCGCGGCGTTGATCGCCTCCGTCGTGCTGCGGTGCATCGACAGCGTACGTCTCGACGGCGCGTTGATCCACGCCGCGATGGTGTCGAAGGACGCCTCGAACATCTCGGTGGTCCGGATGGACGCATCGGACTGCCCGCGGTGGACGTTCTCGTACGTCTCCGACAGGTCGCGCAGCAGCTCGAACACCGCGAGCGGAGGCTGAGTGCTCGCGGCATTGTTCGTCACGGTGCGGTCGCGGAGCGGGAACGCGAACTGGGAGCGGATCAGCTGGAGCTCGCGCGAAGCGAGGTTCCCCATGCAGCAGAGAATCCTCCTCTTCATCCCGCGCGGCAAGGGCCTCCGGCCGGAGGGCCGCGCGCCCGCGGGCGCGCTGCAGGTCGCAGCATCCTCTCCGCTCTTCTCACTTCCCCGTGCCGGCCGGTGTGATCGAAACGTTCGCTCGGGGTAACCGCCCGCGGTCCGGCGGTGAAACACCGCGCTCGTAGCGTCAGCGTCACCGAGACGTCTGCCCCCGAGGAGGAGCCATGGCCCACCGCGACCGTGTCAACAGCCGGAAACATGACGCTGACGCTGCTGCAACATCACCGGCGTACGGTGACGGCATGAGCGAGACCCCTGCCCTCGGCACCCACGTGGTGATCGTGGGCGCGGGCATGGTCGCGCACCGCTTCGTCGAGAGCCTGCTCAGCCGGGCCGGCGAAGAGTGGCGCATCACGCTCATCGGCGAAGAGGAGCGTCACCCCTACGACCGGGTCGGCCTCACCGGGTTCTTCGCCGGCGCCTCGCCCGAAGACCTCGAGCTCGAGCGCGCGGTGCTCGACGACGAGCGCGTGCGGTTCCTCCGCGGCGAGGCCGTCACCCGCATCGACCGCGCTGCGCGCCGCGTGACGACGCGCAGCGGCACGAGCCTCGCCTACGACAGGCTGATCCTCGCGACCGGCTCGTATGCCGCGAAGCTCGCCGTCGACGGCTTCGGTCTCGAGGGCTGCTTCGTGTACCGCACCCTCGACGACGTCGAGAAGCTCGAGCAGTTCGTCCAGCGCCGCTCGGCCGAGCTCGGACGTCCGCTCGTCGGCACGGTGATCGGCGGCGGACTCCTCGGACTGGAGGCCGCAGGCGCCCTCCAGGGACTCGACGTCGACTGCACGGTGGTCCAGTCCTCCGACCGGCTCATGTCGGCGCAGCTCGACCTTCCCGCCGGCAACGCCCTGCGGCGCCTCATCGAGTCGCGCGGGATCACCGTGAAGACCGAAGCGGTCACCACCCGTCTCGACCCAGACCGTTCGGGACAGGTGACGGGCCTCGAGTTCCGCGACGGCACGTACGCGCGCACCGACGTCGTGGTCTTCACCGTCGGCGTGCGCCCGCGCGACGAGCTGGCGCGCGGCGCCGGCCTCGACGTGCACCCCCGCGGCGGCGTGCTGATCGACGCCGGCTGCCAGACCTCCGACCCTCGCGTGCTGGCGATCGGCGAGGTCGCCAACTACGACGGCATGTGCGTGGGACTGGTCGCACCCGGATATGCGATGGCCGAAGTCGCCGCCACGCGACTGCTCGGGGGCGAGGCATCCTTCCCCGGCTACGACCTGTCGACCAAGCTCAAGCTGTCGGGCGTCGACGTCGCCAGCTTCGGCGACGCGTTCGCCGAGACGCCGGGCGCACTCGACGTCACGTACGCCGACCCGGTGGCCGGCGTCTACAAGAAGCTCGTGCTGTCGGACGACGCGAAGACGCTGCTCGGCGGCATCCTCGTCGGCGACGCATCGGCCTACGGGTCGCTACGTCCGCTCGTCGGCGGCGCGCTCGGCGGCGACCCCGCCGCCTACCTCATGCCCGAGGGCGGCGTCGCCGCGCCGACCGGCGACCTCCCCGACGACGCGCTCGTGTGCTCGTGCAACAGCGTCACGGCGGGCGCGATCCGCCACGCGGTGCACGAGGAGGGCTGCACGGATGTCGCGGCCATCAAGTCCTGCACCAAGGCCGGGGCGGCATGCGGCTCGTGCGTGATGATGGTCAAGAAGATCGTGGGCACGGAGCTCGCGAAGTCCGGTGCGGCGCTCAGCAACGCCATCTGCGAGCACTTCGACATGTCGCGCCGCCAGCTGTTCGACGCCGTGCGCGTGTCGGGACTCACCACGTTCAGCGCCGTGATCGAGCGCTTCGGCACCGGGCGCGGCTGCGACATCTGCAAGCCCGCTCTCGCCAGCATCCTGTCGACGCTCGTGCGCGGTCACGTGCTCGAGGGCGAGAACGCCACTCTGCAGGACACCAACGACCACGTGATGGCGAACCTGCAGAAGGACGGCAGCTACTCGGTGGTCCCCCGCATCCCCGGCGGCGAGATCACGCCCGAGGGACTGCTCGTGATCGGCCAGGTCGCGAAGGACTTCGGTCTCTACACGAAGATCACCGGCGGACAGCGGATCGACATGTTCGGCGCGCGCCTGGAGCAGCTGCCCGAGATCTGGAAGCAGCTCGTGGACGCCGGATTCGAGTCGGGTCACGCCTACGGCAAGTCGCTGCGCACGGTGAAGTCGTGCGTCGGCTCCACCTGGTGCCGCTACGGCGTGCAGGACTCGGTCGGCATGGCGGTGCAGCTCGAGCTGCGCTACCGCGGGCTGCGCTCCCCGCACAAGATCAAGCTCGGTGTCTCGGGCTGCGCGCGCGAGTGCGCGGAGGCACGCGGCAAGGACGTCGGCGTGATCGCCACCGAAGCGGGCTGGAACATGTACGTCGGCGGCAACGGCGGCTTCACGCCCCGCCACGCCGTGCTGCTCGCCGAGGGGCTCAACGACGACGAGCTCCTCACGGCGATCGACCGGTTCCTGATGTACTACATCTTCACCGCCGACCGCCTGCAGCGGACCGCGCCGTGGTTCGAGGACCTGGACGGCGGCATCGAGGGCCTCCGTGAGGTCATCTTCGACGACAGCCTCGGCATCTGCGCCGACCTCGACGCCGCGATGGAAGCCCACCTCGACTCGTACGAGGACGAGTGGAAGGCGACCCTCGAGGACCCCGAGAAGCTCCGGCGCTTCGCGTCGTTCGTCAACGCCCCGACGACGCCCGACCCCTCGCTGGCCTACACCGCCGAGCGCGGCCAGCCCCGTCCCGCCACCGAGGACGAGCGCGCCGACTCGCGCGTGCTCATCGCCGGAACGACCCTGGAGGTGCGCCGATGACCCTCGTCGACCCGCAGACCGCCGAGTACACCGCTCCCGACGGCTGGGTGCGCGTGTGCGCGCTCGACGACCTCGAGATCGAGCGCGGCCGTGCAGCCCTCCTGGGCGGAACGCAGATCGCACTGTTCCTGCTCCACGGGCCCGACGGCTCTGCGGGCCGCGTCCACGCCGTCTCGAACCTCGACCCCTACAGCCACGCGCATGTCATCTCGCGCGGCATCGTCGGCACCCGGCAGGACGTCCCCACGGTCGCCTCGCCCATGTACAAGCAGGTCTTCGATCTGCGCACGGGCGTCTGCCTCGACACGCAGGGCAAGGAGCCGAAGAGCCTGCACGTCTGGCCCGTGGCCATCGACGACGGGCATGTCCTGGTCCGCTGGGAGGGCGAGCGATGACCGGGCGCGCGACGACCGCCGTCGGGCGCGTCGACCTCATCGGCGGCGGTCCCGGTCCGATCGACCTGCTCACCCTGCGCGCGTGGCGCCTGCTGACGCGCGCGGAGGTCGTCGTGATGGACCGGCTCGGGCCCACCGACATCCGCGACCACGTCGGCCCCGACGTGGAGATCATCGACGTGGGAAAGCTCCCCGGCCACCACCCGGTGCCGCAGGACGAGATCAACCAGCTCCTCGTCGACCGCGCCCGTGCGGGCAAGCGGGTGGTGCGCCTCAAGGGAGGCGACCCCTTCGTCTTCGGCCGCGGCGGCGAAGAGGTCGCCGCGTGCCTCGCGGCCGGCATCCCGGTCGACGTCGTGCCCGGCATCTCGAGCGCGGTCGCAGTTCCACAGGCAGCCGGCATCCCGATCACCCATCGCGGTGTCGCAGGAGCGGTGCACATCATGAACGGACCGTCCGAGGTGACCGAGGCCACGCTCGCGGCCCTCCGCGACGACAGCGTCACGACGGTCATCCTGATGGGCGTCGGCGCACTGCCCCGCATCGTGTCGGACGCCCTCCACGCCGGCGTCCCCGCGGATCGCCCGGTCGCCATCGTCGAGCGCGGGCACCACCGCGACCAGCGCACGACGCGCAGTACCCTGGGGTCGGTCGTCGTCGATGCCGGCCTCGCCGGCGTGCGCAACCCCGCCGTCATCGTGGTCGGCGAGGTGGCCCGCGCCGGGCTGCTGCTTCCCGACCCCCAACTGGCAGGTGACATCGTCCTTTGAGCTCCACCCCACGCCCCACCCTCTCGGCCGCGCTCGACGGCTGCACGATCGTCATCGCCGTCGATCGTCGCTCCTCCGAGCTGGCCGCAGCACTCGAGCGTCATGGCGCTCAGGTGCGCCACGCGCCCGCGCTGACGATCGTGCCCCACATCGATGACGACGCCCTCATCGCCGCGACGCGCGAGCTGATTGCGCGGCAGCCCGACGTGGTCGTCGCGACGACCGGCGTGGGCTTCCGCGGCTGGATGGAGGCCGCCGACGAAGCCGGACTCCTCGACGACCTCCACGCCGCACTGTCCAGGGCCCAGATCGTCGCCCGCGGCCCCAAGGCGCGTGGCGCGATCCAGCAGGCGGGTCTCACCGCCGACTGGGTGGCCGAGTCCGAGACCTCTGCCGAGCTCGGCGAGTACCTCCTCGCCGAGGGTGTCGCCGACAGGCGCGTGGCGGTTCAGCACCACGGCTCGGGCGCCGACGGCCTGGACGAGCTGTTCGAGGGCGCGGGCGCCGACGTGGTGAGCCTCACCGTGTATCGCTGGGGTCCTCCGCCGGACCCCGCAGCGGTCTCGCGCTCCGTCATCGCCGCCGCGCAGGGCGAAGTCGACGCGGTGCTGTTCACGTCCGCCCCCGGCGCCGCCGAGTGGATCACCGCGGCACGGAACGAGGGCGTGATCGACCAGATCGTCGACCGTGAGGCGGAAGGACGCCTGCTCATGGCCGCCGTCGGACCCATCACCGCGGGTCCGCTCCAGGATGCGGGCCTCCAGCCGCTGATCGCCGAGCGGGGTCGCCTCGGCTCCTTGGTGCGGGCCGTCGTCGCCCACTTCGGCGGCGGCGGCGCGGCGTCGCTGCCGACCTCTGCGGGGCGCCTCGAACTGCGCAGCACGGGCATCGTGCTGGACGGCCGGCACATCCCGCTGTCGCGCAGCGCCACGGATATCGTCGCCGCGCTGTTCGACGCCCAGGGTGGTGTCGTGTCGCGGCCTCGCCTGCAGGCGGCGCTGCCGCGATCGGGCGAGAACACGCACGCCGTCGAGATGGCCGTCGCGCGGCTCCGCGAGTCGCTGGGCGTCCCCGACCTGGTGAAGACCGTGGTGAAGCGCGGCTACCGGCTCAACGTCATCGAACCCGCCTGACGCCTCCCCTGCGATACCGCCGGGGCCGCGGCATCCGCCTCAGGCGGCAGGATCGGGCTCGCTCAGCAGGTCCGGACGATGGGCCCGCGTGCGTTCGAGGCTCTGCTCGTGCCGCCACGCGGCGATGGCGCCGTGGTTGCCGCTGAGGAGCACCGGCGGCACCTCGAGCCCCCGCCATTCGGCGGGTTTCGTGTAGCTCGGGTACTCGAGCAGGCCGAGCTCGTGCGATTCCTCGACGAGGCTCTCGGGGTTGCCCACGACGCCCGGGATCAGCCGGGACACCGCCTCGATCACGGCCATCGCCGCGACCTCTCCCCCGTTGAGGACGTAGTCGCCGAGGCTCACCAGTCGCACGCGCCCGCGCGCCGCGTAGTGGTCGACGACGCGCTGGTCGATCCCCTCATAGCGTCCGCAGGCGAACACGAGGTGCTTCTCGTCGGCGAGTTCGCGCGCCATCGGCTGCGAGAAGAGTTCGCCGGCGGGCGACGGCACCAGCAGCACGGCGTCGTCGCTCAGCACGTCGTCGAGCGCCTCGCCCCAGGGCTCGGGCTTCATCACCATGCCGGCGCCCCCGCCATACGGGGTGTCGTCGACGGTGCGATGGCGATCGTGGGTCCAGTCCCGCAGATCGTGGACGTGCATGTCGAGGATGCCGCGATCCCGGGCCTTCCCGATGAGCGAGACGCCGAGCACGTCGAAGAACGTCGGGAAGATCGTGACGATGTCGACGCGCATGCCTTCGAGTCTAGAAGCCCCACGTGTTTCCGACGTGTGACGGGGCGTCCACCTCGGGCGGCAGCATCCGTGATCGAGAAGTGACCGAGAGGTAACCGCGGGAGCAGGCGGGCCGAAACACCGCGTTCCTAGCGTGGAGACACACTCACCCCCAGTGTCTGCTCAATCAGGGAGGCGCCATGACCACGACCGACACCCCGTCGATGACGGATACCGCAGCTCCATCCCGCACCACCGCACCGGCCGATGCGCCGGTCGCACTCACCCATCGCCCGGGCCGCTGGATCGACGGCTGGAACGCCGAGAACCCGACGTTCTGGGCGGCGTCAGGCCGCGCGATCGCACGACGCAACCTCGGCTGGTCGATCTTCGCCGAGTTCCTCGGGTTCATCATCTGGCAGCTGTGGAGCATCGTCGTCGTGATGCTGCCGGCCGCCGGCTTCCAGCTCACCAGCTCCGAGTCGTTCTGGCTCATCTCGCTGCCCAGCCTCGTCGGCGCGACCCTGCGCTTCCCCTACACGTTCATGGTCGCGATCTTCGGCGGCCGCAACTGGACGATCGTGTCGGCGGCGCTGCTGCTCATCCCCGCGACACTGCTCGGCATCGTCGTGTCCAACCCCGAGACCCCCTTCGGCGTGCTGCTGCTCGTCGCGGCGCTCGGCGGCGTGGGCGGCGGCAACTTCGCGAGCTCGATGGCGAACATCACCTACTTCTTCCCGCAGAAGGAGAAGGGCTGGGCGCTGGGCCTGAACGCCGCGGGCGGCAACCTGGGCACGTCGGTCGCCCAGTTCGCCGTGCCGATCGTCGTGACGCTCGGCGCAGGGGCGACCCTCAACATCTCCCTCGCGGGCTGGATGTGGATCCCGCTGATCCTGGTCGCGATGTTCGGCGCATGGCGCTATATGGACAACCTGTCGTCGGCGAAGGCGGACTTCGGCAGCTCCGCCGCAGCGCTGCGCGAACCGCACCTGTGGATCATGGCGCTGCTTTACATCGGCACGTTCGGCTCGTTCATCGGGTTCGCGAGCGTCTTCCCGAAGCTCATCGCCGACCAGTTCCCCGAGTTCTCCACGATCCAGGTCGGACAGGCGGCGGTCTCGCTCGCCTTCCTCGGGGCGCTCGTCGGCTCGCTCGCCCGCCCCTACGGCGGCCGCCTCGCCGACCGCTTCGGCGGCGCACGCGTGACGGTGTGCGCCTTCTCGGTGATGGCACTCGGCGCGCTCGCCCTCGTCTGGACGCTGCCGCTGCACAACTTCGTCGTGTTCCTCGCGTGCTTCCTCGTCCTGTTCGCGGCGACCGGCATGGGCAACGGATCGACCTACCGCATGATCCCGAGCATCTTCGCCGCGCGCTCGCAGGCGCGGGGCTACGCGCCCGGCACGCCGGAGGCCACGAAGATGATCCGCAAGGCGGCCGCGGCGCTCGGCCTCATCTCGGCGATCGGCGCCTACGGCGGGTTCCTCGTTCCCCAGGTGCTCAACGCCTCGCAGCTCGCCACCGGCGGCTACCAGGCCGCGTTCTACGGCTTCGTCGCCGCGTACGTGGGGCTCCTGCTGCTCACGGTGTTCGTGTACGTGATCCCGAGGGCGTCGCTGGCGAAGCAGCGCATCTGACCGCACCAGCTTTGACGGAGAGCGGATGCCTCGACCCGAGGCATCCGCTCTTCTGCGTGTCCGTCCGCATCCTGGTCAACGGCGCGTTCGTTCGTCACAGATGTACGCGAACGTCGCCGATCTGCGTACATCTGTGACGAACGAACAGGAGGGTGGCGGGGTTCGCGACGGTCGGGACCGCGTGAAGCTGCGGGTCCCGCGACCGGCAGCGTCGGCCAGGGCCGCGCTCAGTAGACGTCGCGGACGTACCGCTCGTCGGCGGCAAGGCCGCGGACGTACTCGGCGGCGGCCTCTTCGGAGAGCTTGCCGTGCTGCTGGGCGATGGCGACCAGGGTGGCGTCGACGTCCTTGGCCATGCGCATCGCGTCACCGCACACGTAGACGTGCGCGCCGTCGTCCTCGAGCCAGCGCCACAGGTGGGCGCCGTGCTCGATCATGCGATCCTGCACGTAGATCTTCTGCCGCTGGTCGCGCGAGAACGCGACATCGAAGCGGGTGAGGAACCCGTCCTCGCGCATCTCGTCGAGCTCGTCGCGGTAGTAGAAGTCGCTCGCGGCGTGCTGCTCGCCGAAGAACAGCCAGTTGCGGCCGGTGTGGCCGTCGGCGCGACGGTCGTGCAGGAACGCGCGGAACGGGGCGATCCCGGTGCCCGGGCCGATCATGATCATCGGGGTGTCGCCGCTCGCCGGCGGGCGGAACGCGGGCGAGCGCTGCAGGTACACCGGCGCGCCGAGGGCGTCGCCGTCCGCGAGGAACGTCGAGCACACGCCGCCGCGGGCGCGTCCGGAGTCGGTCTCGAAGCGGACCACCGAGACCGTGAGCTCCACCGTGTCGGGGTCGGCCTTGGGGCTCGACGAGATGGAGTACTGACGGGGCTGCAGTCGCTTGAGCACGCCGGCCCAGTCGGCGGCGGTGGCCCGCACCGGGAAGTCGCGCACGAGGTCGACCGCCTGCTGGCTCCACAGGAACTGCTCGAGGCGCCCCTTGTTCTCACGCCGCAGCAGGCCTGCGAGCATGCTGTCGCCGCTGCGCTCGGCGATGAAGCGCACCAGGTCGACGGGCGTCTTCGTGATGTCGAGCCGCGTCCGCAGGGCATCGGCGAAGGTGCGCTCCTCGCCGTCGACCTCCACGATCTCGAGCGGCGCGATGCCGGTCGCATCGATCCACTCTGCGACGACCGCAGGAGCGTTGGCGCACACGACGCCGAGTGAGTCTCCGGCCTCGTACGTCGCGCCCGAATCCGAGAGGTCGAACGCGAAGCGCCGCACCTCCTTCTGCGAACCCGGACCGCTGAGGAGGTCGTTGCGCACAAGCGGTGCCTGCACCGGGTTGGCCCGGCTGAACAGGCGCTTCGCCGGCGGAGCCTGGAGAGCGACGGATGCCGCACCCGTCGTCCCTTCCGCGGCCAGCGTGTCGAGGATCTGGGCCAGCCACGCCTCGCGCGGTTCGTCGGCGTCGGGCTCGAGATCGACTCGTTCGAGGAGAGCGGTCGCGCCGAGCTCGCCCAGGCGACTGTCGAGCCGCCGACCATGGCCGCAGAAGTCGTCGTAGTTCGAGTCGCCGAGCGCGAGCACCGCGTAGCGCAGCCCCGACAGCTCGGGCGCACCGTCGGCGTTGAGCTCATGCCACAGGGCTGCGGCGTTGTCGGGCGGCCCACCGTCGCCGAACGTGGAGGTGACCACCAGCAGACGCTTCACCGCCGTCAGGTCCGTCGCGCGCAGCTCCGCCATGCTCCGGGCACGCGCGGGGATGCCGCGCGCGCCGAGTGCGGCGGTCGCCGCCGTCGCGAACTCCTCGGCGTTCCCCGTCTGCGAGCCCCAGAGCACGACGACCTCGTCCATGCCCTCGGCCCCCGGCATCGCCACGCCGACCGCGGTGCGGGAGAAGGCCCCCGCGAGCACGCCGTCGAACCACGCCCGCACGAGCGCACCGAGCGGGGCCTCGGCGGGCAGCACCGGCACCTCGCCCGGAGCGAGCACCACCGACCGCACCGTCGAGAGGAAGCCTGCGAGGTAGGCGCCCTCCAGATCGTTCAGCTGCGGCGGCGCGAGCGCCACGCCGGCGCTCGCGAGCGCCTCGTCGGCGGATGCGGTCGACGATCCTGCTCCTCCGACCGCCGGGCCGACCCGGCGGAGGGTCACGGCAGCGAACTTGAACTCCGGCTGCGCCGACAGCGGGTCCACCGCGTCGCTCGTCACGGCGTTGACGGTGACGTACTCTCCGTGCTCGTCGTTCCAGTGGAACGGCGCGAACAGCCCGCCCGGCTGCACACGGTCGGTGAGCACCGCGGGCACGACGAAACGGCCGCGGCGCGAGGCGACCTCGACCTGATCGCCCTCGGCGATGCCGAGCCGCTCGGCGTCGGCCGGGTGCACCTCGACGAACGGTCCGGGGTGCAGCTTCGCGAGCTTGGCCACGCGGCCGGTCTTCGTCAGCGTGTGCCAGTGGTGCGGGAGGCGCCCGGTGTTGAGCACCCAGGGGTAGTCGTCGTCGGGAAGCTCAGCCGGTGCCAGGTGCGGCCGTGCGAGGAACTGCGCGCGCCGCGACGGCGTCGCGAACGCGAGGCGCGGCACCGTGCCGTCGTCCTCGACGTGCAGCGACTGGCTCACCCCGTCGTTCAGATACCGGATCGGATGCCGCGTCGCGGCGTCGTCCGGCGGCGCGGGCCACTGCACCGGCGTCTCACGCAGCCGCTCGTAGGTCACGCCGCGCAGATCCCACCCGGTCTGCGGGTTCCAGAAGCGTCGGATCTCGTCGAACACCTCGGCGCTCGAGGCGAAGTCGAACCCCTCGAAGCCCATCGCACGGGCGATCTGGCAGATCGTGAGCCAGTCCGGCTGCGCCTCGCCCGGCGCCGCGATCACGTCGCGCACGAGCGTCAGCGTGCGGTCGCTGTTCACCGTCACGCCATCGGCTTCGACCCACAGCGTGGCCGGCAGCAGGATGTCGGCGTACGCGGTGGTGGCCGTCTCGGTGTAGACGTCCTGTGCGATGACGAGCTCCGCGGTCTCCAGCGCCTCGATCACGGTCTTGCGGTTGGCCACCGACGCGACGGGGTTGCTGCAGATGATCCAGACGGCCTTGATCTCGCCGTCGGCCGCGCGCCGGAACATGTCGATCGTGCCCGAGCCCGACTCCGCGCGGATCGCACCGGACTCCAGTCCCCAGACGTCCTCGACGAACGCGCGGTCGGGCGCGCTGAACACCGCGCGCTGGCCGGGCAGACCCGGCCCCATGTACCCCATCTCGCGCCCGCCCATCGCGTTCGGCTGGCCGGTCAGCGAGAACGGTCCGCTTCCGGGGCGGCAGATCGCGCCGGTCGCGAGGTGGAGGTTGCAGATGGCGTTCGTCGACCACGTGCCGTGGGTGGACTGATTGAGCCCCATCGTCCACAGCGTCATCCACTCGCCGGCCTCGCCGATCCAGCGGGCGGCGGTGCGGATGTCGTCTTCGGCCAGTCCGGTCAGCTCTGCGACGCGCGCCGGCGGGTACTCGGCGAGGAGCTCGTCCATGTGCTCCCAGCCCTCGGTGTGGGCGGCGATGAACTCCTCGTCGATGTCGCCGGCCTCGACGAGGAGGTGCAAGAGGCCGTTCAGCAGCGCGAGGTCGGTGCCGGGCCGGATCTGCAGGAACAGGTCGGCGCGGTCCGCGGTGGTGGTGCGACGCGGGTCCACGACGATGAGCTTCGCGCCCTGCTTCAGCCGGTCGGCCATGCGCAGGAACAGGATCGGGTGGCAGTCGGCCGTGTTCGAGCCGATCACGAAGAAGAGGTCGGCGCGGTCGAAGTCCTCGTACGATCCGGGCGGTCCATCGGCACCCAGCGACTGCTTGTAGCCGGTGCCGGCCGACGCCATGCACAGCCGCGAGTTCGACTCGATGTGGATGCCGCGCAGGTACCCCTTGACCAGCTTGTTCGAGAGGTACTGCGCCTCCATGCTCATCTGCCCCGAGACGTACAGCGCGATCGCGTCGGGACCGTGCTCGTCGAGGATCGCGCGGAGGCGGGCCGCAGCATCCGTCACCGCGTCGGAGACCGGAACGGGCGCCGCGGGCTCACCGCGCGACGGCCGGACGTGCGCCGTGGTCATGCGACCCGGAGCCTGCATGAGCTCGGCGTGGGTCGCGCCCTTGGTGCACAGCCGCCCCGCGTTCGTGGGGTGCGCGCGGTCGCCCGCCACCTTCGCGATGGCGAGCGGATGCCCCGCACCGGCGCCCGAGGTCGTCACCGAGATACCGCAGCCGACGCCGCAGTAGGAGCACACGGTGCGCACTTCGCCCATGTCTTCGATGGTCCCGGACGGAGATTCCGGGGCGTTTCCCGCCGTGTTTCCCGCAGATCACATCTGCCGCACGCCGAGAGGCTGCGCGCAGTGAAGAGGAGTCAGTCGGTGGAGTCGTCGGCGTCGGGCTCGGAAGGAGCCTCCTCGCCGTCGTCCGGGATCTCTTCGAAGAGTCCTGCGGGCGGCGTCACGATCACGCGACCGCCCGCGATGTCGACCTCCGGCACGATCGCCTTGACGAACGGCACCAGAACCTCGTCGTCGCGGACCTTCACGATGAGCAGGTCCTGCGAGGGGAAGTGGTCCACGCGTGCGACCTTGCCGACGGTCTCCCCGTCACGCACGACGTCGAGGCCGACGAGCTGGTGGTCGAACCAGGCGTCCTCTTCGGCGGGCGAGGCCTGCATGTCCTCGTCGACCCAGAGGATCGCGCGGATGAGCCCTTCGGCCGCGTCGCGGTCGTCGACACCGTCGAAGAAGGCGACCGGGTGGCTGTTCATCCATTTGAACTCGCGCACCGTGAGGGGCTTGCCGTGCCACGGCGACGACTCGGGCACCTGGAGCGTGAATGTCGCGCCGGGGACGAAGCGTCCTTCCGGGTCGTCGGTGTACAGCTCGAGCTTGATCGCGCCCTTCAGGCCGTGCGCCTTCACGAGGCGGCCGACCCGGAGCTGCGTCTTGCCCACGGGGGGAACTGCGTTCACGGGCTTCCGGGCGTCAGCGCCCGATCCCGCGGTGTCTTCGCCTGACACCTCAGTCGTCCGCGACGTCGACGCGCACACGGCGTCCGTCGGCGAGGGCGGAGATGAGGGTGCGCAGGGCTTTGGCCGTGCGGCCGCCGCGCCCGATCACGCGACCCCGGTCTTCGGGGTGGACGTGCACCTCGAGCACGTCGCCTCGCGGCGACGTGGACGAGTCGATGCGGACGTCGTCCGGGTGATCGACGATCCCCTTGACGACGTGTTCGAGCGCGGCGGCGAGCAACGGATTACTCGGCGGACTCGTCGGCGGCGTCGGCCGCGTCGGTCGCCTCGTCGGCGGGAGCCTCGGCGGGCTCCTCCGCCTTCTTCTCAGCCTTCGGCTTGACGACCGACTTCTTCGAGGCGTCGGCCTCGAAAGCGGCCTTGTCCTCGCGGGTCTTCACGGTCGAGACCGCGTTCTTGTCGCCCTTGAACTGGCCCCAGTCGCCGGTCAGCTTGAGGATGGCGAGCACCTGCTCGGTCGGCTGGGCGCCGACGGACAGCCAGTACTGCGCGCGCTCCGAGTCGACCTCGATGAACGAGGGCTCCTCGGTGGGGTGGTACTTGCCGATCTCCTCGATGACACGACCGTCGCGCTTGGTGCGCGAGTCGGCCACGACGATGCGGTAGTAGGGCGCACGGATCTTGCCGAGGCGCTTGAGACGAATCTTGACAGCCACGATTCTCCTGAATGTGTGGAAAGTGATTGAACCGGTCGCCTGGAGAGTGGGGTGCACACCCGGCGGAAGCTCTGAGGGAGGATCTCCGCGCTGGATAGAGGGTCGAGCGGGTGATCCAGCCCTCTATTCTGCCAGAACGCAGGAGCTCCCGCGAACACCCCGCCCACCAGATGACGAACGATGCCGTGAACCAAGAAGGTCCGGCGAGTCCCCATGTCAGACTGTGCCCATGACGGTGCCCTTCGCGACATCCGCCCGATCGTCCGTCGGTCTCGAGTGGGAACTGATGCTCGCCGATGCCGTGACCGGAGACCTCATCCCGGGCGCGCCCGGGCTGCTCGCCGCCCTCGAGGAGCGATCGACCCTCGAGCGCTATACGGTCACCGGGGAACTGCTGACCAACACCGTCGAGCTGACCAGCGGGATCGGCGACACGGTCGCCGCCGCCGTCGACGACATCGCCGACGCGATCGCCGAGGTGCGCACATACACCGACCCCCACGGCGTCGATCTGCTGTGCGCCGGCAGCCACCCGTTCGCGCAGTGGTACGACCAGAGCGTCACCGACAAGACCAGGTACCACAAGCTCATCGAGCGCACCCAGTGGTGGGGTCGCAACATGATGATCTGGGGCATCCACGTGCACGTCGGCGTCGACGACGTCGACAAGGTGTTCCCGATCATCAACGCCCTCGCCGTGTACCTCCCCCACCTCCAGGCGCTGTCGGCGTCGAGCCCCTTCTGGGCGGGTGACCGTACGGGTTACGCATCGAACCGCGCCCTCGTCTTCCAGCAGCTGCCGACCGCGGGACTCCCCTGGCCGCTGCGCGACTGGACCGAGTTCGAGGGCTACCTCGACGACATGGTGAAGACGGGCGTGATGGAGGACGCCAGCGAGGTGCGGTGGGACATCCGCCCCGCCCCTCGCTGGGGCACGATCGAGGTCCGTGCGTGCGACGGGATGTCGACGCTCCCGGAGCTCGCCGCGGTCGCCGCTCTCGTCCAGGTTCTGGTCGAGCACTTCTCGCGACGCCTCGACGAAGGGCTGCCGCTCGAGACGATCCAGCCCTGGTTCATCCGCGAGAACAAGTGGCGCGCCGCCCGCTACGGCCTCGATGCCCGTGTGATCGTGGACCACTCGGGTACGCAGCGCCCCGTCGTGGACCACCTCCGCGAAACCCTCGAGGAGGTGGGCGACATCGCCGTCGAGCTCAAGTGCGCACGCGAGCTCGCAGGGATCCGGACGATCCTCAGCGACGGCGCCAGCTACTCGCGTCAGCTCGCGATCGCCGACGCTGCGGACGGCGACCTCCGCGAGGTCGTGCGTCACCTCGTGGGCGAGTTCCGCTCAGGCCCCACCCTGCGAGAGCATCTCGCCGCGCTCGGTCACTGATCCTGCGCAGACGTGCGGGCTGACGGTCCCCACGCCCACTCCAGGCGCCGCTAGCGCGTCGCCCGGAGCCTCCGGGCGCCTGGGCCGAGCTGCGGGCCGCAGCATCCGTTTCCTTCGCTGTCAGCCGCGGCCGAGCATCTTCTGCAGCTCGGCGAGGTCGGCCTCGGTCGGCGCGCCCTTCGCGCCACCGCCGCCGAGCCCGAAGCCGGAGCCGGTCGGCGCCTCCGCCGCCTCCGCCGCGATGCCGGCGTTCTCGGCGGCGCGCTTCGCCGGGTTCCCGGACCGCGACCCCTTGGCCTTCTGCTGCTTGCCGCGCTTCGACGACGCACCTGGACGCCCGGCGCCGGGGATCGGGCCCATGCCGGGGATGTTCGGCACGCCGCCGCGGGCGACGGTCTTCATCATCTTCGCGGCCTGGTCGAACCGCTGCACGAGCTGGTTGACGTCGGTCACCGTCATGCCCGAACCGCGTGCGATACGCAGGCGGCGAGAGCCGTTGAGGAGCTTCGTGTTGCGGCGCTCGGCGGGGGTCATCGACCGGATGATCGCCTCGGTCCGGTCGATCTCGCGCTCGTCGAAGTTCTCGAGCTGGTCCTTCATGGACCCCATGCCGGGGAGCATCCCGAGCATCTTCTTCATCGAGCCCATCTTGCGCATCTGCTGCATCTGGGCGAGGAAGTCCTCGAGGGTGAAGGTCTCGGTCGCGAGCTTCTCGGCGACCTTGAGCGCCTCTTCCTCGTCGAACGCCTGCTGCGCCTGCTCGATGAGGGTGAGGATGTCACCGAGGTCGAGGATGCGCGACGCCATGCGGTCGGGGTGGAACGCCTCGAGGTCGTCGAGACCCTCACCCGTCGACGCGAAGATGATCGGGCGGCCGGTCACCGAGGCCACCGACAGCGCGGCGCCACCGCGTGCGTCGCCGTCGAGCTTCGACAGCACGACGCCGGTGAAGTCGACGCCGTCCTGGAACGCCTTCGCCGTGTTGACGGCGTCCTGACCGATCATCGCGTCGATGACGAAGAGGACCTCGTCGGGATCGGTCGCCTTGCGGATGTCCGCGGCCTGCTTCATGAGCTCGGCGTCGACACCGAGACGGCCGGCGGTGTCGATGATGACGACGTCGTGCTGCTGGCGACGGGCGACCTCGACGCCGTCCTTCGCGACCTTGACCGGGTCGCCGACCCCGTTGCCCGGCTCAGGCGCGTAGATCGCGGCGCCGGCGCGCTGGGCGACGACCTGCAGCTGATTGACGGCGTTCGGCCGCTGGAGGTCGGCGGCGATGAGAAGCGGCGTGTGGCCGTCCTTCTCGAGCATCTTCGCGAGCTTGCCCGCGAAGGTCGTCTTTCCGGAGCCCTGGAGGCCCGCGAGCATGATGACGGTCGGCGGGTTCTTGGCGAACTGCAGGCGGCGCTGCTCGCCGCCGAGGATCGCGATGAGCTCCTCGTTGACGATCTGCACGACCTGCTGGGCCGGGTTCAGGGCCCGGTTGACCTCGTCGCCGAGCGCACGCTCGCGCACCTTGGCAGTGAACTCCTTGACGACGGGCAGCGCCACGTCGGCATCGAGCAGGGCGCGCCGGATCTCGCGGACCGTGCCGTCGACGTCCGCGGGCGTGAGCTTGCCCTTGGTTCGGAGGTTGCGGAAGGTCTCGGTGAGCCGGTCGGAGAGGGTGCCGAAAGTCGCCATGATCCCCCGATTCTATCGTCGAGCGCGCCACGTGCTTCGCCGGGCGGCGTCGCCTCGCCGTTTCACGCGTGGTTCACGTGCGCGCACCCTCCGGCGCCCGCTCATAGCCGTACGGAGTGAGCGTCAGCTCCGCCTGACCACCGGTGAGCGCGCGCAGGTCCAGCACGTACCGCGCGAGCTCCGCGTCCGGGACGGTCGCGATGACGCGGGTGCGTCCGTCTGCGTCCGTCTCCGACTGGACCACGCGACCCCGGCGTCCCGACAGGTCCGTCAGCACATGCCCCTGTCCGGCAGCCGGCACGACGACGACCACCGTCGAGACGGGCTCGAGCAGCACGGCCCCGGCTTGCGCGAGCGCGGCCCTCACCCCGATGGCCGCGGCGGTGCGGAAGGCCATCTCCGACGAGTCGACCGAGTGCGACTTGCCGTCGTAGAGCTCGACGCGAACGTCGACGACCGGATGCCCGAGCGTGCCTCCGGCGGCGAGGGCGTCACGTGCGCCCTTCTCGACGGCCGGGATGTACGAGCGGGGCACGGCACCGCCGACGACAGAGTCGACGAACTCGAAGCCCCCTCCGGGAGCGAGCGGAGAGACCCGCAGCATGACGACGGCGAACTGCCCGTGCCCGCCCGACTGCTTCTTGAGCTTGCCCTCGGCCGCCGCGCCGTGCGCGATCGTCTCCCGGTAGGCGACCGGCGCCGGGCCGGTCGTCACGTGCACGCCGAGCACGCGCGCGAGCCGCTCGACGGCGACCGCCACATGCGTGTCGCCGAGTCCGCGCAGGATCGTGTCCGGCCCGACCCGATCCACGACGAGTGTCGGGTCCTCGGCGAGGAGGCGGCCGAGCGCCGTCGTGAGCTTCGTATCGTCCGACTGCGACACCGGTTCCAGGCTCATCGCGAACACCGGCGGCCGGCTGGGCAGCCGCGCAGGACGGGCGTTCGTCTGGGGCCGGCTCCACAGCAGCGAGCCCGAAGGCGTGCCGGCGAGCTTGGCGACGGCCCCGATCTCGCCGGCCTGCAGCGCGTCGACCGGCAGATGGTCGGCTCCCCGAAGCCGGAACAGCGCCGGCATCCGCTCCTCGACGCCCGTCGTGGCGTTGCGCAGACGATCACCGGGGCGCAGGACGCCAGAGAGCACTTTGAGCATCGCGATCTGACCCACGAACGGGTCTGCCACGGTGCGGAACACGTGGACCAGCTTTTCGCCCGCAGGCTCCGGCGCGACGCTGTGCTCGCGCCCCCCTCCGCCGTCTTCGTCCACGCCGAGCACGATGCTGCTGTCACGGTGCGCCACGGCGGGAGCGAGCTCCCCCAGGAGGTCGAGCACGCGGTCGACGCCCGTCCCGGTCACGCCGGAGCATACGACGACAGGCACGCCGTCTCCGGCGGCGACGGTGCGGGCGAGCGTGCGCCCGAGTTCGGCTGCTGCGGGCTCCTGTCCCTCCAGGTACGCCTCGAGCTGGTCGTCGTCCCGCGACACGATCTCCTCGGTGACCGCCTGGTGAAGGCGGTGCTCCTCCTCTGCGAGGTCGGCGGGCACCGGTTCTTCGTGCTGTCCGCCGTCGGCGTCGTAGAGCACGGCCTGCTCCGAGAGGACGTCGGCGACGCCGTGGAAGGACTGCGCCTCCCCGACGGGCAGCTCCAGCGCCCAGATGCGGTCGCCGAACTCCTCGCGGAGCTGATCGAGGACTCCGCGGAACGACGCCCGTGCACGATCCTCCTGGGTCACGACGACGACCCGGGCGACGCCGGCGGCCTCCGCAGCGGACCATGACGCCCGGGCGCCGGCCGTCACGCCGTCGATCGCGCTCACGACGAGCACAGCCACATCGGCGACCGCCAGCGCGGCGTCCACGGCGCCCGCGAAGTCCGGGTGACCGGGTGTGTCCAGGAGCGTGATGCCGCAGTCCGCGTCTCCGACACGCCAGGACAGCCACGCCGGTGTCAGTCCGAGCGTCGTGTGACGCGCGATCTCCTCGGGTTCGTGGTCGCAGACCGTCGTACCCTGCTCGATCGCCCCCCGCCGTGAGATCGCTCCGGACCGGTGCAGCAGCGCCTCCGCGAGCATCGTCTTGCCCGAACCCGTCGGCCCGATGAGGGCGACGGAGCAGTGCATGGAGAGTGCGGATGCCGATTCCACGGGGACCTCCCACGACGATGTGCGCTGGGCACCATCGTGCACCGTCTCAAGGGCGGCTGCCAGAGGACTCCGGCAAGAGACCCTTGCTCGCGTGGAGCGTCACTCCGCGGGGCCGAGCTCCTGGAAGAGCGTGAGCTGCAAGCCCGCCGGGCCACGGAGGCGCGCGTTGACCGAGCGCCAGGGCGTCTCGCGTGCGGATGCCTCGATCTCGGCGCCCGCGTCGGACAGCCGTGTGGCGGTGCTCGCCGTGTCTGCGACTTCGAGGGCCAGACGGATCCGGTCGCTCGGAGCATCGCCGTCGGTCTCGACGCGGTCGATGAAGTCGACCTGGGCGGGATTGGCGATCTCGAGTGTTGCGCGACCGGCCGCGAGGATCGCGACGCGCGCGCCGCCCTCCGCCTCGTATGCCTCGGCCTGCGGCATCCCGACCACGTCGCGATAGAACGCGAGGGTCTGCTCGAAGGCTGCCGCCTGCACCACGACGCGAAGCTGCGCGACGTCGCCGGCCGGAGCCGTCGACGAGACCGGCGCCGCCGCGTCGGCCGCGAGCGAGAGGAAGCGGGCGAGCGACGTGCGGCCCGCGCCGTCGTGCGCCCACGCCTCGACGGCCGCGAGGACCGCGCCGCCCCACGCCGCTCCGGCGACCTCGGCGCGGACGCGATCGGCGCCGCCCGCCAGCAGGCGAGCGGAGACCGCTCGCGCCACACGCGCGCGCCGCAGCGCGGCATCACGCTCGTACTCCGCCTCCAGACCCATCGCCGTGGCGTTCACGATCCCGAGGGCGAGGCTGTCGGGCGCGAAAGACTCGGCGATGCCCAGCGTCGCGGCGCGAACAGCGGCGGAGGCATCCGTGCCCTCCACTTCTTCGAGGCGCTGCTCGAAGACCGTGAGCCGTTCGTCGAGACCGGCCCAGAGGACGTCGGACTTCGACGAGAAGTAGTTGAAGAAGCTGGATCGGCTCACTCCGGCACGACGGGCGATGTCGACGATCGACGTCTGCTCGTACCCCTGCTCGAGGAAGAGCTCGCAGGCAGCCTCGGCGATGGTCTCGCGCGACGACGCCTTGGGGCGCCCCGCGCGCGGCTCGGTGGACATGAGCCCACCCTATTGGCCGCCCTCGGCGCGCGTGCCGGACGATGCCCGGGGCCGACGGCACTCCGCCCTGCGGATGTATTGTTGGACGCGATCCATCAATCGCCATAAGCGAAGAGCGAAGGAGCACGATGCTCGACATCCAGACCGTCGGCCTGTCCCCCGACTACGTGCCGTATCTCGACGGGTGGGCGCTGCAGCGCAGCCTTCACGCCGACATCGTCGCGGGGACCCGACCCGACACTCTTCTGCTGCTCGAGCACGAGGCGGTCTACACCGCAGGGGCGCGCACGGCGCGCCACGAGCGGCCGACCGACGGCACGCCGGTCGTCGACGTCGACCGCGGCGGCAAGATCACGTGGCACGGACCCGGCCAGCTGGTCGGCTACCCGATCGTGCGCCTCGTCGAGCCGGTGGACGTGGTCGCGCACGTGCGTCGCCTGGAACAGTTGCTCATCGACGCGCTGCACGAGTTCGACGTGGACGGCTACCGGGTCGAGGGGCGCAGCGGCGTGTGGGTGCGCCGCCCGCTCGGCGAGGACAAGGTCGCGGCCATCGGCGTGCGCGTACAGCGTGGCGTCACGATGCACGGCTTCGCGCTGAACTGCGACAACTCGCTGGCAGGCTTCCGCGGGATCATCCCCTGCGGGATCACGGATGCCGGGGTCACGACCGTCAGCGAGATCGTCGGCGCCGACATCTCCCCGAGCGACGTGATCGACACCGTGTCACGGGTCTTCGCCGACGACTTCGCGGGGGTGCCGGCATGAGCGCGTGCGGCACGAGCCACGGAGCATCCGCAGGCGCCGGGGGCGCAGCATCCGTCTCCCCCTCCTCCGCTCCCGAGGGGCGCAAGCTGCTGCGACTCGAGGTCCGCAACGCGCAGACGCCGATCGAGCGCAAGCCGGAGTGGATCAAGACGCGAGCGAAGATGGGGCCGGAATACCAGGCGCTGCACTCGCTCGTGAAGACCGAGGAGCTGCACACCGTCTGCCAGGAGGCCGGCTGCCCGAACATCTACGAGTGCTGGGAGGACCGGGAGGCGACGTTCCTCATCGGCGGCTCGCAGTGCACCCGTCGGTGCGACTTCTGCCAGATCGACACCGGCAAGCCCGCCGACTACGACACCGACGAGCCCCGCCGCGTCGCCGAGAGCGTCGTGCGCATGAACCTGCGCTACGCCACGGTCACCGGCGTCGCCCGCGACGACCTGCCCGATGGCGGCGCGTG
This sequence comes from Microbacterium sp. C23T, assembly GCF_053345975.1. NCBI lineage: Bacteria > Bacillati > Actinomycetota > Actinomycetes > Micrococcales > Microbacteriaceae > Microbacterium > Microbacterium sp. C23T. The sequence continues at coordinate 81,239 of NZ_JBKFBD010000022.1, forward strand.
GCTGCACGCCGAGACGGTGCGCGCGATCCACGCGGCGAACCCGAACACGGGCGTCGAGATCCTCGCGACCGACTTCAACGGCGACCCGACGCTGCTCGGCGAAGTGTTCGACAGCCGCCCCGAGGTCTTCGCGCACAATGTCGAGACGGTGCCGCGCATCTTCAAGCGCATCCGCCCCGCGTTCCGGTACGAGCGCTCGCTCGACGTGCTCACGCAGGCACGGGATGCCGGCCTCATCACGAAGTCGAACCTGATCCTCGGCATGGGCGAGGAGCCGGAAGAGGTCGTGCAGGCTCTCGAGGACCTGCACGCTGCCGGGACCGACATCATCACGATCACGCAGTACCTGCGGCCGTCGCCGCGCCACCTGCCGGTGTCCCGCTGGGTCAAGCCGCAGGAGTTCGTCGAGTTCAAGGAGGAGGCCGAGCGCATCGGGTTCCTCGGCGTCCTCGCCGGACCGCTCGTGCGCTCGTCCTACCGCGCCGGGCGCCTCTGGGCGCAGTCGATGATCTCCAAGGGGCGCGAGATCCCGTCGCACCTCGCGCACATCGCGGAGGACGTGCACGTCGACCGCGGTTTCGCTCAGGCGGTCTGAGGGCGAGCGGACGCTAGTCGGCGCTCGTCACCGACAGCACGCCGCCGTCGGAGTCGAGGTTGACGAGCAGCACGTCGTCGGTGGCGTCGGGATCGAGGGCGTACTCGAGAACGGCGAACGGGTCGGCGCCGCCGTGCTCGTCGGCGAGGATCGTCATGCTCATCAGCTGCAGCGAGCGGATCACGTCGATGTGCACGTCGCCCGAGATGTCGACGAGCGTGTCTTCGAGGGCGTCGCCGAGCGCCTCCTGCTGCTGCAGGATGTACTCGGTCACCTCGCTGGTGCGGTCGCTCAGCTCGTTGACCATCGCGTTGCGGGCGCTGCGGTCGATGTCCTCGATCGCGGAGATGAGCGCGGCGGCCACGTCGAGGGCCGCCTCGGAGACGTCGTCCTGGTCGGGAGCCGTGAGATCCACCGTGACGGACTGGTCTCCCAGTTCGACGTTCTCCGACCAGAAGATCGATCCGTCAGGCCCCGATTCCAGGAGTCCGAAGTAGTCGTGCTCGATCGCCATGACCCCATGAAACCGCAACGAGCGCGTCCGCGATAGCCCGAGCGCGGCATGGCGCGGAATCGGTCGGATCCGCGCGGCGATTCAGTCGACGAGGGATGCCGCGAACACGTGCGGAGTGAAGCCCGTGAGGTCTCCGATGCCCTCGCCCTGGCCCAGCAGCTTGACCGGGATCCCGGTGCGCTCCTGCACGGCGAGGACGAAGCCGCCCTTGGCGGAACCGTCGAGCTTCGTGAGGACGAGGCCGGTGACGCCGGCGTGCTCGAGGAACGCCTGCGCCTGCATCACGCCGTTCTGTCCGGTCGTCGCATCGAGCACGAGGAGCACCTCGCTGATGGGCGCCTGCTTCTCGATGACGCGCCGGATCTTGCTGAGCTCGTCCATGAGCCCGCCCTTGGTGTGGAGGCGTCCCGCGGTGTCGACGAGCACGATCTCGGTACCGGTGTTCTTGGCGTACTCGATCGTCTGGAAGGCGACGGATGCCGGATCCTGTCCCTCCTGCTGCGGCCGGACGATCGTCGCGCCGCCGCGCTCCGCCCACGTCGCGAGCTGGTCGACGGCCGCGGCACGGAACGTGTCGGCCGCGCCCACGACCACCGAGCGGCCGTAGCGCTGCAGGAACTTCGCGAACTTGCCGATCGTCGTCGTCTTGCCGACGCCGTTGACCCCGACGACCAGCACGACGGCCGGTCGTTCGGTCAGACGCAGCGTCGTGTCGAACTTCGCGAAGTGCTCCTCGAGCGTCTCCTTCAGCATCCGCTGCAGGTCCCTCGGGTCGGTGGTGCGGTAGCGCTCCACCTTCTCGCGCAGTTCGTCCACGATGCGCTCGGTGATGTCGGGTCCGAAGTCCGCGGTGAGCAGCGCGGTCTCGAGGTCTTCCCACGTCGTCTCGTCGATGGTCGGCTTGACGAACATTCCGCGCAGCGCGCGTCCGAGCGACCAGGAGCTCTCTGCCATGCTCCCAGCCTAGGTGCCGACGCCGGTCACTCCGACGTGGACGAGACCGCGATGCCGAGGTACGAGTTCAGCACGTCCGACACCTCCGACGACGCGTCCTGACCCTGCGGGCACTCCACGTTCACGACGAGCGCTGTGCCGAGCGTGCCGAACATGCGCCCGAACTCGCTCCACGTGGCCTCCGCGCCCGCGCTTCCGCCGGTTCCGACGACGATGCGGACATCGACGCTGCCCTCCTGCGTCGTCTGTGCGACGTACTCGTCGGTCGCGTTGGCACTCACATCGGCGCCCGTGACTCCGGGAATCTGCGCGCCGAGCACCGCCGCGAGCATGTTGTCGGTGCTCTCCCGGTCGTCGGCGCCGAGCTCGAGGTCGGTGATCGCCCCCTGGTAGAACGCCACGGAGCACTGCGTCTGCTGGTCCAGGTACGCCCAGCTGCCGTTGCCGTCGTCGGGCGTCGAGACCGAGAACCGGGCGTCGCCGGCCATGAGCCGGTCGTCCCAGGCGGCCGCCCACATGCCGGGCGCCAGCTCGGCGCCGGCCTCGAACGTGAGGTCCGTCGGAGGCGCCGTGTCGAGCTCTTCGACCGCCTCGGGCGTCTCCGTGGCGTCAGCCGACGGAGACGGCTCGACGTCTAAATGTGATGTCCAGGGACGTTGTTTTGTGAATCGCGGTTGAGCTGCTGATAGGTGAAGGCCTCCGGTTGTGAAGTGGAGCTGTCTAGAAACCGCTTCACGAACCAGGAGGCCTTCGTGTCCCACGCTAA
>NZ_JBKFBD010000023.1:0-79767 GCF_053345975.1 Microbacterium sp. C23T
GGCGCCCCGGGCCCGGGCGGGGGGGGGGGCGCCGGTCCGGGGCATCCGGGGTGCTGGAACGGGTTAGCGGCCCGGGGTGAGGCCGACCGGGGGGAGGATCAGGCGGCGACGGGGACCGCGGCGTAGCGGTCGACCAGCGCGCCGAAGGCCTGGAGGTAGCCGATGAGGAAGTCGGCGGTCTGCTCGCTGGTGACCTCGCCGGTCTCGGTGAAGAGGCCGGGCGTGGTCTGGACGTAGCCCTCGGGCTGGCCGAGCGTCGGAGCGTTGTAGTGGCTGAGGATCGCCTTGAGGTGCTGCTGCGCCGCAGCGGTGGCGATGCCGCCGCCCGAGGTGCCGATGACAGCGGTGGGCTTGCCGTCGAACGAGCCCTGGCCCCACGGGCGGGCCGACCAGTCGAGGGCGTTCTTCAGCACGCCGGGGATCGAGCGGCTGTACTCGGGCGTGATGATGATGACGCCGTCGACGTCGGCGATGGCCTGCTTGAAGTCGCGGGCGACCTGGGGGAAGTCGGCGTCGAAGTCGGGCGAGTAGAAGGGGAGGTCCTTGATGGGGATCTCGACGAGGGTCGTGCCCTCCGGGGCGAGACGCTCGAGGGCCTTCGCGAGACGACGGTTGATGGAGGTCGACGAGATGCTGCCGACGATGTAGCCGATGGTCCGCTCGGACATGTGGGTTCTCCTAGAAAAAGCAAAGGCGTCCCCGGTGGGGACCACCGTGGACGTTCCACATCCATGCAAGCACATGCACGTCGCTTCTATTCCGGCGCATGAAAGATCTCTCATCCCCCGCGCGGCGGAGCACGCCGAATCCACCCGCAGGGGGAGGACGCCGCACTGCCGCATCCGTAAGTTCGATCGCAGGGGGATCGAGAGGAGACAGGGATGCTGCAGCTTCGCGGTATCGGCAAGAGCTACGGAGGGCGCCGCGTGCTCGACGACGTGTCGTTCGACGTGCGGCCCGGCCGGCTGACCGGCTTCGTCGGCGGGAACGGCGCGGGCAAGACCACCACCATGCGGATCGTGCTGGGGGTGCTCGCCGGGGACGCCGGCACCGTCACCCTCGACGGCGCCGAGGTGACCGCCTCCGACCGCCGCCGCTTCGGCTACATGCCCGAGGAGCGCGGGCTCTACCCGAAGATGAAGGTCCACGAGCACATCACGTACCTCGCGCGCCTGCACGGCTTCTCGAAGACGGATGCCTCGACCCGCGCTCGTGCGCTGCTCGAGCAGCTCGGACTCGGCGAGCGCCTGAACGACAACGTCGAGACGCTCTCGCTCGGCAACCAGCAGCGCGCGCAGATCGCCGCCGCGCTCGTGCACGACCCGCAGGTGCTGATCCTGGACGAGCCGTTCTCGGGCCTGGACCCGCTCGCGGTCGATGTCGTGGCCGGCGTGCTTCAGGAGCGTGCTGCGGCCGGCGCCGCCGTGCTGTTCTCATCTCACCAGCTCGACGTCGTCGAGCGGCTGTGCGACGACCTCGTGATCATCGCGGGCGGAACCATCCGCGCGGCCGGCGCGCGTGACGCCCTCCGCGCGCAGCACTCGACCCGCCGCTTCGAGCTCGTCTCGGCCGGCGACGCCGGGTGGCTGCGCAGCGAGCCGGGCGTCCAGGTTCTCGACTTCGACGGCGGGTACGCCGTGTTCGACGCCGACAGCGACGAGACCGCGCAGCGGGTGCTGCGCCGGGCCGTCGCGAACGGGGATGTCGCGAGCTTCGCGCCGCAGCATCCGTCCCTCGCCCAGATCTTCAAGGAGGTCATCCAGTGAGCACCACCGACACCCGCCGCGGCGGAAGCACGCTGGGAGCCGGCCAAGCGATCTGGCTCGTCGCCGAGCGCGAGATCGGCTCGAAGTTGCGCAGCAAGGCGTTCGTCATCTCGACGGCGATCCTGTTCATCGGCGCGCTGGCCATCGTCATCTGGGGCGGCTTCCAGGCGGCGAACAACAGCGGCATGCCTGTCGCAGTCACCGCCGATGCGCAGCAGTACGTCGCCCAGGCCGAGGGCCTCGACGTCACCGACGTGGCAGACCGCGCGGCCGCCGAGGCGCTCGTGACGGACGGCGAGGTCGACGCCGCGGTCGTGGGCGACTCGTCGTCGCCGCTCGGGTTCGCGATCGTGGCGGAGTCGTCCGCGCCGACTTCTCTGATGCTGCAGCTCGCGCAGGTGCCGCCGGTCGAGCTGCTCGCGCCCGAGGAGGGCAACGCCGCTCTCGGCTACATCGCCGCGATCGGATTCGGCATCGTGTTCCTGCTCGCCGCGTCGCTGTTCGGCGGCACGATCGCGCAGAGCGTCGTCGAGGAGAAGCAGACCCGCGTGGTGGAGCTCCTCATCTCGGCGATCCCGGTGCGGTCGCTGCTGGCGGGCAAGGTCATCGGCAACACGGTGCTCGCGATGGGCCAGATCCTGATCCTCGCCGCGATCGCGATCATCGGCCTCACCGTGACCGACCAGACCGCGCTCCTGCAGGGCCTCGGCGCGCCGATCGCCTGGTTCGCGATCTTCTTCCTGTTCGGCTTCATCCTGCTGGCGTCGCTGTTCGCGGCGGCCGCCTCGATGGTGTCGCGCCAGGAGGACATCGGCTCGACCACGATGCCGCTGACGATGCTCGTGATGGCACCGTACTTCCTCGTCATCTTCTTCAACGACAACCCGCTGGTGCTCGCGATCATGTCGTACGTGCCGTTCTCGGCACCGGTCGGCATGCCGATGCGGATCTTCCTCGGGCAGGCGCAGTGGTGGGAGCCGCTGCTGTCGATCGTGATCCTCATGGCGACGTGCGTCGCGGCGATCCTCATCGCCGCCCGCATCTACGAGAACTCGCTGCTGCGCATGGGCGGCCGCGTGAAGCTCTCGGAAGCCCTCGCCGGCTGACCCCTGGATCAGACGAAGGGATGCCGCAGCCCCCGGCTGCGGCATCCCTTCTTCGTCGTCGGCGCCGGAGACGACCCACCCGGCACCGTCATCAGCCGCCGGGCCGCAGCCGCAGCGGCTGGTCGATCATGCTCGTGTTGGTGAATCCCCCGCCGTGGCCGTACGCGCTGCCGATCGCGTCGTAGGCCGCGTCCCCTGGACGGAACCCGACCCCGGTGGACGACTCGAGCACGAACGTCCATGCGGTCGGCGCCGGCCCGCACTCGATCAGGCCGGATCCGACCCCTTCGGCGGAACGCTGACCCCGGCGCTGCCTCACCGTGACCTCGAGGAAGGAGGTGGCGGGTTGGTCGCAGGTGACCGTTCCCTGCACGGTCACCACCCCGCGTGAGACCGCGCCGGAGTCGACCGCCACGGCGAAGTCGGTGACGGGCGGTACCGTCTGCTGAACCCGGAACACCAGGTTCCCGCCGGGTCCGACCTGGCCGGCTTCGGCGTCCCCGCAGCACGTGCCGGCCGCGATGAAGTACGTGACACCGGCCTCGACCTGCCGAGCGATCTCCGCCGGCAATCCGAACGAGCCGTCGTTGCACTCGAGGAGCGAGAGGTCGGAAGGCTCCCCGGTATAGACCGCCAACGACGCCTGGTAATCGCTGCCCACCGTGTCGAATCGGACGAAGTCATCGGCCGACGCGGTCCAGCGGTACCAGACCGTCGTTGCGCCGCACGCGGCGTTGTCGGTCGAGGGATCAAAGGTGGCCTCGCGCGTGTCGACGGTGTCGGTGAACGGCAACCCGGGCACAACGGTCGCCTGGCCGACGTCGTCGTTGGCGGGCGCAGCGGCCCACGCCGGGCTTGCACCGGCCAGCGCGGCCGCCGTGGCCAAGGCCACCCCTAATGCCAGCGTCCGAAGGCGTGTGAGATTGGACATCGCCGTCCCTCCCCGTGCTTGAGTTGCTCAGACACGGACGTCGCGAGCACCCCTGGGGCGGGAGGCGGTGTCACGGGCAGGACACCACGCCTGTCGGGTCGGATGCTGTGCGTCCAAGGCGTCTGTGCTCATTGTCCTCTACACGCGGAGTTTGGGAAGAGGAACGCTTGCACGGGCGCACTCATCGCGCCAGTCCCTGCCGCGCACGCGCGGCCGTGGGTAGCGTGAGGCGCATGTCGGCGCAGACCACGTTGCTCATCCTCGGCGCCTCGGGCGACCTCACCTCGCGGCTGCTGCTGCCTGCGCTCGGCCAGCTGCTGGCCCGCGAGCCGCAGCGCTCGGTGCGCCTGCGCGGCGCGGGCATCGACGACTGGGACGACGAGCGCTGGCGGCAGACGGTGCGCTCGTCCTTCCAGTCGGCCGGCTTCGCCGACGCCTTCGCCGCGGTGGCCGACACGACGTACACGCGCGCCGACATCACCGACGCGAAGGACCTCGAGCGGCTGCTCGCCGACCATGACGGACGGATCGCCCTGTACTTCGCCGTGCCGCCCGCGGTCGCGAAAGCCGCGTGCGAGGCGCTCGTCGGCGTGGACATCCCCGAGGGCACGGTGCTCGCCCTCGAGAAGCCGTTCGGCGTCGACCAGGCGAGCGCGCACGCCCTCAACGCGACGCTCGCCCGGCTCGTGCCCGAGGAGCAGGTGTTCCGCATCGACCACTTCCTCGGCCGGTCGACGACGCTGAACCTCCTGGGTGTCCGCTTCGCGAACCGCGTCTTCGCGCCGGTGTGGCGCGCGCAGGACGTGGAGTCCGTCGTCATCCGGTACGACGAGACGCTCGGCCTCGAAGGACGCGCCGGCTACTACGACCGCGCGGGCGCGCTCGTCGACATGATCCAGAGCCACCTGCTGCAGGTGATGGCGGTGCTCGCGATGGAGCCGCCGGCGACGCTGCACGAGCGGGACTTCCGGGATGCGACGGCCGCGGTGCTGCGGGCGACCCACGTGTGGGGCGACGACCCCGCGAAGGCCTCGCGCCGGGCGCGGTACACGGCAGGCAAGGTGGGCGACCGCGAGCTGCCGTCCTACGCCGATGAGAAGGGCGTCGACGCGTCGCTCGAGACCGAGACGCTCGCCGAGGTCACGTGCGAGGTGCGCAACGAGCGCTGGGAGGGCGTGCCCTTCACCCTGCGGTCGGGCAAGGCGCTCGCCGGCAAGGACGGCGAGGTCGTGGTGACGTTCCGCCCCGTGAATCACGTCCCCGAGGGCCTCACGGGGGCGGCGCCCGGCTCAGTGCTGCGCTTCTCCCTCGGCCCCGACCGGATGGACCTCGAGCTCAACGCCAACGGCGGTGACGATCCGTTCGAACTCGAGCGGGCGCTCCTCGAGGCCGACCTCGGCGAGGGCGCGCTCAAAGCGTATGGCGAGGTGCTGTCGGGCATCCTCGACGCCGACGCGACTCTCGCGGTGCGCGGCGACGCGGCCGAGGAGTCGTGGCGGATCGTCGACCCCGTGCTGGCGGCCTGGCGCGCCGGCGACGTGCCCCTCGACGAGTATCCGGCGGGGTCGCTCGGCCCCGCCGGATGGCGCGTGCTTCCCTGAAGCGCGCCTACTGCCCGCCCATCATCTGCGGCTCCATGCGGCCGACCGAGATGACGTTGCCCGCGGGGTCTTTGAACCAGGCGATGTCGGGACCGCCCTCGAAGCCCCGCGAGATGCCCTTCTCGTCGGTGCCGTAGTCGGGGTCGGTGTAGATCTTCGTGACGACGCCGCGCTTGTTCAGGTCGTCGACGGCGGCATCGACGTCGGCGACGCTGAAATTGAGGATCGTGAACACGGCCGGCTCATGATCCTCCTTCGGGTAGACGAAGATGCTGCCCTCGCCGGGCAGGGCGATGGTGAAGCCTCCGCCCATCTCCTCGTAGACGGTGACGTCGAGCCCCAGAGTGTCGCGGTAGAAGGTCGCTGCTGCGCCGATGTCGGGTACGGCGAAGCTAGAAAACGGCCGATCGGGTGTGAACATGACAGCCTCCCAGTGGTTGTGCCGCGGCCAACGATCCTCTTGCCCGCAGGGCATGTCCAGAGGGGTCGCGGCGCACCTTCGCTGCACGGGAGGCGCGGCGTAGACTCCCGGCATCCGCACGAACCGTGACAGCGCTGTGACCGTCAACGGGCGGGTCGTCCCGCTCGCAGGCGCGGTCGCGCACGCCACCGCGCTGGACTGGCTGCGCAGCCTCGGACTGACCGGCGCGAAGGAGGGCTGCGGCGAGGGCGAGTGCGGCGCCTGCGCGGTACTGGTCGCCACGGCGGGGCCCGAGGGCACCGCCGTGTGGACTCCCGTCAACGCCTGCCTGGTACCCGTCCATGCGCTCGACGGGCAGGAGGTGGTGACCTCCGAGGGCCTCGGTTCACCCGACGACCTGCATCCGGTGCAGCAGCAGCTCGCGGCCGCCGGCGGCTCGCAGTGCGGCTACTGCACGCCGGGGTTCGCGTGCGCGATGGCCGCCGAGTTCTACCGGTCCGACCGCTCGGCGGGAGCGGTGGACGGCGAGCACGGGGCGAACGGATTCGACCTGCATGCGCTGAGCGGCAACCTGTGCCGGTGCACCGGCTACCGGCCCATTCGAGACGCGGCCTTCGGGCTCGGGATGCCTCGGCCCGATGATCCGCTCCGTGAGCGGCTGACCGAGCCGGCGCCGACCGCGGTCGCCACCGAGGTGCGCGCGGCCGACGGGCGCTTCGTCCGCCCCGAGACGCTGGACGAGGCCCTGCGGCTGTTGCGCGACGAACCGGAGGCGCTCGCCGTGGCCGGGAGCACGGACTGGGGCGTCGACGTGAACCTGCGCGGCGCCCGCGCGCCACTCGTGGTCGCGATCGACCGACTGCCCGAGTTGCACGGCATCGAGATCACCGGCGACACCGTCGAGATCGGCAGTGCGGTGCCGCTGTCGGAGATCGAGCGCAGCGTGGGCGAGCGGGTGCCGCTGCTCGCGCAGCTGCTCCCCCAGTTCGCGTCGCGCCTGATCCGCAACCGCGCGACGCTGGGCGGCAACCTCGGCACCGCCTCACCCATCGGCGACGCGGCTCCGGCGCTGCTCGCGCTCGGGGCGAGCGTCGTGCTCGTCGCGGCTGACGGCGGCGAGCGCGAGGTCGACCTCGCCGACTACTTCACGGGGTATCGCACCTCGGTCCGGCGTCGCGACGAGCTCATCCGGACCGTGCGCATACCGCTGCGGGTGGCCGGTCTCACCGCGTTCCACAAGATCTCGAAGCGTCGGTTCGACGACATCTCCTCGGTGGCCGTCGCCTTCGCCCTCGAGCTCGACGACGGCGTCGTGACCCGCGCGCGGATCGGCCTCGGAGGCGTCGCCGCGACGCCCGTCCGCGCGTACGCGACGGAGCAAGCCCTCGAGGGACGCCCGTGGAACGCCGCGACGGTGGCGGCAGCATCCGTCGTCCTGCAGCGCGAGGGGACGCCGCTCGACGACCACCGCGCGAGCGCCGCGTACCGCGCACGCATGCTCGGCACCGCGCTGCCGGCGCTCTTCGCGGCGTCGGCCGATGACGAGGAGGCGACGGCATGAGCTCGCTCGCCGATCGTCCCGAGAACCCGGTCGTCGGACGCCCCGCGGTGCACGAGAGCGCGGCGCTGCATGTGACGGGCGCGGCCGTCTACACCGACGACGTCGCCGCGCGGTCCCACGGCGTGCTGACCGCATGGCCGGTGCCGTCGACCGTCGCGCATGCCCGCGTCACCGTCGACGTCGCGCCCGCCTACGCCGTCCCCGGCGTCGTCCGGGTGCTGACCGCCGACGATGTTCCGGGCGTCAACGACGCGGGGGTCAAACACGACGAGCCCCTCTTCCCGACCGAGGCGATGTTCTTCGGCCACGCGCTGGTGTGGGTGCTGGGAGAGACGACGGATGCTGCGCGCCAGGGCGCGGCCGCCGTCACGGTGTCGTACGAACCGCTGCCGTCGCTGATCACGGTGCAGGAGGCGATCGACGCCGGGTCGTTCCAGGGCGTCCCCCGCACGATCGCGCGCGGGGACGCGGCATCCGCCCTCGCATCCTCCGCGTTCGTCTTCGAGGGTGAGAGCGTGGTCGGCGGGCAGGAGCACTTCTCGCTCGAGACGCACGCCTCGTTCGCGGTGCGCGACCCAGACGGGCGGTACTTCGTGGAGTGCTCGACGCAGCACCCGTCCGAGACGCAGGAGATCGTCGCCCACGTGCTCGGGATCCCGTCGAGCGAGGTCACCGTCGAGTGCCTGCGGATGGGGGGCGGCTTCGGCGGCAAGGAGATGCAGCCGCACGGGTTCGCGGCGATCGCGGCGCTCGGGGCGAAGCTCACCGGACGCCCCGTGCGCCTGCGGCTCACCCGCACGCAGGACATCACGATGTCGGGCAAGCGTCACCCGTTCCACCTGGCCTGGCGGGCGGGCTTCGACGCCGACGGGTACCTGCAGGCGCTCGACGCGACCCTCACCGCCGACGGCGGCTGGAGCCTCGACCTCTCGGAGCCTGTGCTCGGCCGCGCGCTCTGCCACGTCGACAACGCCTACTGGATCCCGAACGTGCGCGTGCACGGCCGCGTCGCGCAGACGCACAAGCCGTCGAACACGGCGTTCCGCGGCTTCGGCGGCCCGCAGGGCGCGTTCCTCATCGAAGACATCCTGGGCCGGGCGGCACCTGTGCTCGGGATCGATCCCCTCGAGCTGCGGAAGAAGAACTTCTACCGACCGGGGCAGTCGACGCACTACGGGCAGCTGGTGAAGGACGCCGGGCGGCTCACCGCGATCTGGGAGCGCCTCCGCGGCGAGGCCGATCTCGACGCCCGCCTGTACGAGATCTCGCGGTTCAACGAGGCGCACCACGATCGCAAACGCGGGCTCGCGATGACGCCGGTCAAGTTCGGCATCTCGTTCACCTTCACCTCGTTCAACCAGGCCGGCGCGCTCGTGCTCGTCTACAAGGACGGCTCGGTGCTGATCAACCACGGCGGCACCGAGATGGGCCAGGGCCTGCATACCAAGATGCTGCAGGTGGCCGCGACGGCGCTCGGGGTGCCGCTCGAGACGGTCCGGGTCGCGCCGACCCGGACCGACAAGGTGCCCAACACGTCGGCGACCGCTGCGTCGTCGAGCGCCGACCTCAACGGCGGCGCCGTCAAGCTCGCGTGCGAGGAGATCCGCGGCCGGCTCGCCGCCGTGGCGGGGCGCCTCCTCGGCGTCGACGCGCGCGACGTGCGGTTCTCGGACGGCTACGTCACCGCGCTGGGCGGAGGGGAACGGATGCCGTTCGCCCACGTCGTCGCCGAGGCCTACCTGCAGCGCGTGCAGCTGTTCGCGGCGGGCTACTACCGCACCGAGGGGCTGCACTGGGACGCCGACCGCCAGCAGGGATCGCCGTTCAAGTACTTCGCCTATGGCTGCGCGGCCGCCGAGGTCGAGGTGGACGGCTTCACCGGCGCGTACCGCCTCCGCCGCGTCGACATCGTGCACGACGTCGGCGACTCGCTGTCGCCGCTGCTCGACATCGGCCAGATCGAGGGCGGCTTCGTGCAGGGCACCGGCTGGCTGACGCTCGAGGAGCTGCGCTGGGACACCGGCGACGGGCCGACGCGCGGCCGCCTGCAGACGCCCTCGGCCAGCACGTACAAGCTGCCGAGCTTCTCCGAGATGCCGGAGGAGTTCCACGTGGCGCTCTTCGAGGACGCCCGCGAGGACGGCGCCGTGTACGGCTCCAAGGCCGTGGGCGAGCCGCCGCTGCTGCTGGCGTTCAGCGTGCGCGAGGCGCTGCGACAGGCGGTGGGTGCGTTCGGCCCGGCAGGACGCAGCGTCGAACTCGGGTCACCGGCCACCCCCGAGGCGGTGTTCTGGGCGATCGAGGCCACACGCGGCGCAGGAGTTCCAGACGCAGCTGGGCCCACGCGCCCGGAGGCTCCGGGCGACGCGCCAGCGGCGCCTGGAGGGGGCGTGGGGACCGTGTCCCGCGATGGGGCGGATGCCGCGGGCGTCGGTCGGGCGGCGGACCCCGGGTCTGCGGAGCCCGACCTGCTCACGGCGGGCCGCTGAGGCCGGCCGTGGACTGGCTCGACGCGGTGCGGAGCCTGCGCGACGCCCGCACGCCCGCGGTGATCGTGACGCTCGCGATGGTGCGCGGTCACGCCCCGCGCAACGGCGGCGCCAAGATGGTCGTCTCGCCGGGCGAGGTCTTCGAGACGATCGGGGGCGGCAACCTCGAGGCCACCGCCGTCGCGCGCGCCCGCGCGATGCTGGCCTGCGGGACCGCGGAGCCGGAGCTGCTGACGCTCACCCTGAGCGACAAGGAGACCACGGAGTACGGCGTGCAGTGCTGCGGAGGAGAGGTCACGCTCATGCTGGAGCCGGTGCGCGTCGTGCCGTCGGTCGCGGTGTTCGGAATGGGACATGTGGGCCTCGAGGTGGCGCGGATCCTCGCGCGCCAGCACCTCGACCTGCACCTCGTCGACTCCCGCGAGGCCATGCTCTCGCCGACGCGCCTGGGGGTGGACGGCGCGCCCGGGCCGCTCGCCGACGCCGTCGCGGGGGTGCACGTGCACCGGGCTCCGGTGCCGGAGGCCGTGCTGGCGTCGGTGCCGGCGGTGACGCACGTGCTCGTCATGACCCACGACCACGCCGAGGACCTCGCGATCGTCGACCAGGCGCTGCGCATCGAGGGCATCGCCTCGATCGGTCTCATCGGCTCGCGCTCCAAGTGGGCCCGCTTCCGGGCACGCCTCCAGGAGGCCGGCCACGACGAGGCGGCCCTGGCCCGGGTGACGACGCCGATCGGCCTGCCCGAGATCCCCGGCAAGCAGCCCGCCACGATCGCGGTGAGCGTCTCGGCTCAGCTGCTGCAGCTGATCGAGGAGGCCGCCCCCGTCGCTGCCCGCGACGAAACCGCGCAATAGCACCGACGTCGGCGTCGTTTCCGTGCAATTGTGCGTTCTCGAAAGGCCGGGGCGCACTCGGACGCCCATCAGCGCCCGAGCCCGGATCAGTACTCGATGCGGGTCGAGGTCTGGCCCCACTCGGTGAACGGCGCGATGCGGTGCTCAGGGGTGAGGTCGATCGACTCCACGGGCATGATGTCGCGGTGCTCGGGGTGGCCGTCGAAGTAGCGGTAGAAGACCGCGTCGTCGAAGCCCGCGGCGGCGGCATCCTCTCGGTCGGCGGCGAAGTACACCCGCTCGACGCGGGCCCAGAGCGCGGTGCCCAGGCACATCGGGCACGGCTCGCAGCTGGTGTAGAGCGTCGCTCCGGTGAGGTCGAACGTCCCCAGTCCCTGGCACGCCCGCCGGATGGCGACGACCTCGGCGTGCGCCGACGGGTCGAGGTCGGCGGTGACCCGGTTCACGCCCTCGAAGACCTGCCCGTCGGCCGACACCACGACCGCCCCGAACGGGCCGCCGGCGTTGCGGACGTTCTCGGTCGCGATCTCTATGGCCCGGGCGAGGTAGCGGGCGGGCGTCCCGTCGGTACTGGACATCAGCCCCACCATACGAGCGCTCCGCGCCGCGCGCATCACCCCCGCGCGCGGGGCCCGTCACCGCTCGACGAGCACCCCGTCCGCGTCGGCCCACACGTGCTTGTCCGGCACGAAGGCGACGCCCGCGATCACCACCGGCACGTCGACCTCCCCGACGCCCTCCTTCGCGCTCTTGCGCGGGTTCGAACCGAGCGCCTTGACGCCGAGGTCGAGCTCGCCGATCGCGACCCGGTCGCGGATCGCGCCGTGCACGATGATCCCCGCCCAGCCGTTCTCGATCGCGGAGGCTGCGATGAGGTCTCCGACCAGCGCGGACTCGAGCGATCCGCCGCCGTCGATCACGAGGACCGCACCCTCGCCCGGGGTGGCGAGCAGGGCCTTCACGAGCGCGTTGTCGCAGTGGCACCGCACCGTGCGGATCGGCCCGTCGAACGCGACGCGCCCGCCGATGTCGTGCAGCTGCAGTGCGAGCGAGTCCAGCTCGTCGCCGCGTTCGTCGTAGAGGTCGGCCGTCGCGATGGTCATGCTCTGACGCTATGACGGATGCTGTGCCCCGAGGCATCCGTCATGAAGAGAAGTTCGCGCGCCCTTCTGCGAACCGCAAGAACGGGCGTCAGGCCGGGGCGGGCGGGTTCTCGTCTGGGTGGAGCGTGCTGAAGAACGAGTACGTCGCGCCGTCGGGGTCGGGCCCACGCTCCTTGAACTCGTTGACGAGTTCGTAGAGACGGTGCTGGAACTCCTCCTTGTGCTCAGGGGTGAGCTTCAAGCCGAGCCAGGTCGCGTCGAGCTCCTCGGGGTCGACCCCTTCGATCTGCTGCAGGAACGTCTCGATGAGCACGGGCGAGCCACCGGGCATCGAGGTGCGCCACGAGAGCCCGGTCGCTCGGTAGGGAACCTCGCGCGCTCCCTGGGCGCCGGTGCGCTCGGGCTGGGCGGCGAGGTAGCCGGTCTGCACGAGCGTGCGCACGTGGTGCAGCATCGTGCCGGGGTTCACGCCGAGCAGCTCGGCGAGCTCCTTGTTGGTGCGCGACTCGAAGGCGCACAGCCGGAGCACCCGCAGACGCAGCGGCGAGCTGAGCGCGCGCATCCGCGCCTCCGCCTCGGGATCCCCGTGACGCAGTTCGATCCGCTCTTCCCGCTCCCCTGTCACGTGGTCAGCGTACAAGACTGATTGACAGTTCTCAATCGATGACGCACACTGATTGGCATGTCCCAATCAGACGAGGTCCGCGAGGCCGAGGGCGTCGACGACGCCGTCCTCGCAGAGGCCAGGGCCGAGGCATCGACGCTCACGTCGCGTGCTGCTGCGGACGAGGCGATCGAAGCGGATCAGGATGCTGCGGCCGGCGCCTCCGCCACGCCGGCGCCGAAGGGTTCGCTGTGGCGCGACCACAATTTCATGACGCTGTGGAGCGGGCAAGCGCTCAGTCAGTTCGGCGCACAGATCACCGAGCTGGCCATCCCGGTGCTCGCGGTTCTGATGCTCAGCGCGACGGAGTGGGAAGTCGGCGTGCTGAATGCCGCGCAGGTCGCGGCGTTCCTCGTGGTGGGTCTTCCCGCCGGAGCGTGGATCGACCGCATGCGCAAGCGGCACGTCATGATCTGGGCGGATGCGGTCCGGGCTGTCGCGCTGGCGATCCTTCCGGTGCTCGCGCTGCTCGGCGCGCTGGAGATCTGGCACATGATCGTCGTCGCCCTCATCATGGGCGTCGCAACGGTGTTCTTCGACGTGTCCAATCAGAGCATCGTGCCGTCGCTGGTGCGGGCGAACCAGATCGCCGAGGCGAACGGCAAGCTGCAGTCGACCGAGCAGCTCGCGGGCCTCGCCGGTCCTGCGGTGGGCGGCTGGCTGCTCGGGATCCTCGCCGCACCGCTCGCGATCCTGATCACGGTCGGCACGTACCTCGCCTCGTTCGTTGCGCTGCTGTTCACCCGTGACCACGAGACGCTCCGCGCCCCCGAGGACCACAAGCCGCTGCTCCACGAGATCGGCGAGGGGCTGCGTTGGGTCTTCGGCAACCCGCTGCTGCGCCGTATCGTCCTGACCACGGGAACCGCGAACTTCTTCGGCACGATCGCAACCACGCTCTTGCCCATCTTCGCGCTGCGCGAACTCGGCCTCACCCCGCAGATGCTGGGTATCGTCCTTTCGCTGTCGGCCGTCGGCGGCCTCCTCGGCGCCATGATGACCCCGCGCATCGTGGCGCGGATCGGAGAAGCCCGGGCGATCCCGATCAGCGCGATCGCGTTCTCGGTGATCCCGTTCTTCCTGCCGGCGATCTCGCTGGTGCCCGCGCTCGCCTTCCCGCTGCTGGTGATCCAGTTCTTCCTCGCGAGCTTCACGGTGCTGCTCTACAACATCACCCAGGTCACTTTCCGCCAGCGGATCACGCCGCCGCGGCTCCTCGGACGCATGAATGCGTCGGTGCGCTTCGTCGTGTGGGGTGTCATGCCGATCGCCGCACTGCTCGCCGGAGCGCTCGGCACGTGGATCGGCACGGTGCCCACGCTGTGGATCGGGGCGATCGGCGAGCTCTTCGCCTGCCTGTTCGTGGTCATCGGCCCGTTCTGGCGCATGCGGGAGCTCCCCGACGCGCACGCCGAGCACACCGACCACGAGCCCGCCGGCTGACAGACCAGGATGCCTCGGCCCGCCACGCAGGGTACGGGCCGAGGCATCCGTCCTCCTCCGCCTGCGGTACCCGACCTGCGGGTTTCCGGCAAGATCGTGCCCATCGGGGCATGGGCGTGCTTAGGTTGCACCATGACGGCCCGCATCGTCTCGATCGGCACAGCTGTTCCGCCCACCCGCATCGCGCAGGCGGTCGCGCGCGACATCTTCGCGGCGCAGGAGGGGGCCGACCGGCTCGCGCGGCGCCGCATCCAGGCGGTCTTCGACGCGTCGGCGATCGAACAGCGGCACACCGTGCTGGCCGAGTTCGCGTCGGCCGCCGTCGCGCCCGACGACGCCGCCTTCGTCGACGCCGAGGGCCGGCTCCTCTCCCCCACGACCGGCGCGCGCAACGAGCGCTTCATCGCGTCGGCGCCGGAGCTCACGGCCGCCGCCGCGCGCACGGCCCTGGCCGACGGTGGCATCGATCCATCCGCGGTGACCCATGTGGTCACCGTCTCGTGCACGGGGCTCTTCGCGCCGGGCCCGGACTATCGCCTCGTCCGCGACCTCGGCCTGCGCCCGACGGTCGAGCGGTGCCACCTCGGCTTCATCGGGTGCGCCGCGGCGCTGCCCGCGCTGCGGGTCGCTTCGGCTCTGGCGGCGTCGCGACCGGATGCGGTCGTGCTGGTCGTGTGTACCGAGCTGTGCACGCTGCATCTGCGGCCCTCGAACGATCCGCAGCAGATCGTGGCAGCATCCGTCTTCGCCGACGGCGCGGCGGCGGCGATCGTGACCGCCGATCCGACGGCGGGGAACCCCGGCGGCCTCGACCTCGACAGGTTCGGCACCGCCCTCACCGACGAGGGCGAGACCGACATGGTCTGGACGATCGGCGACAACGGGTTCGAGATGATCCTGTCCTCCGAGGTGCCGCGCATCATCGGCCGCGAGATCCAGGGGGCGGTGGGCCGGTTCCTGGGCGACGACACGCCTCCCGACGTGTGGGCGGTGCATCCCGGCGGGCGCAGCGTGCTCGACCGGGTCGAGACCGGGCTCGACCTCCCGCCCGACGCGCTCGCGGCGTCGCGCGCCGTACTCCGCGACTTCGGGAACATGTCGAGTGCGACGATCCTGTTCATCCTCGCGTCACTCCTGCGCGACGACGACGTCCCCGATGGCTCGCGGATCGCGGGCCTGGCCTTCGGTCCGGGGCTCACGGTCGAGTCGGCGCTCATGACCCGGCGCCGCCCGGCGGTCACGGCCGCGGAGGACGTCGGCCTCGCCCTGGTGGCCTCGGCGTGACGGCGGCGGTGCCGGCATGAGCCTCGCCGTGCGCGACGACCGGCTCGCCGAGCTCATGGACGACCCGGACTGCGATCCGGACGCGCTGCGCGCCACGCTGCGGCGCTTCGGCACGATCAACCGCCTCGTGTCGGGCTGGGGCGTCGTCTACCGCACGCGGCTGCGCCCTCACCTCGCCGCGCTGGGCCGGCCGGCGCACGTCCTCGACATCGGGTCCGGCGGCGGAGACCTCGTCGCGCGCCTCGCCGCGGCTGCCCGGCGCGACGGGCTCGACGTGACGTGGACGGGCATCGATCCCGACCCGCGCGCGCACGAGGTGGCGATGGCGCGCGGGCCGATCGCCGGCGCCAGCTTCCGGAGGGCGGATGCCGCCACCCTCCTCGCCGAGGGGCGCACGTACGACGCGGTGCTGTCGAACCACGTCCTCCACCACCTGGGCGACAGCCTCGGCGGCTTCGTCGAGGAGTCCCGCGCGCTCTCCCGCGGCGTCGTGCTTCACAGCGACATCGCCCGCTCGCGTCCGGCGTACGGGCTCTACGCCGTCGGGATCACCCCCTTCGAGCGCGGCACCTTCCTGCGCACCGACGGCCTCCGCTCGATCCGCCGCAGCTACACGCGCGCCGAGCTCACGGCCGCGCTGGACGCCGGCAGTCCGGGCGCGTGGACGGTGCAGACACCGGTGCCCTTCCGCCTCGTGGCCGTCGGGCGCGGCCGTGCGTGACGTCACCGTCGTCGGTGCCGGTCCGGTCGGGATGCTGCTCGCCGGCGAGCTGGCCCGCCGCGGCGTGGACGTCGAGCTCCTCGAGCGGCGACCCGCTGTCGGCGACGGCACCCGGGCCATCGGCATCCACTCCCCCGTCCTGGCCGCCCTCGAACCGTCGGGGCTGACGGAGCGCCTCCTCGCCGAGGCGGTGCGCGTGCGCCGCGGAGAGGCCCGATCGCGCGGGCGTCTGCTCGGGACGGTGCACTTCGACGTGCTGCCGGCACGCTTCCCCTTCGTGGCCACCCTCCCGCAGGCGACCACCGAGTCCGTGCTCGGAGCCGCGGCCCCCGAGCCGCTGCGCGGCGCGTACGTGCTCGCGGTGATCCCGCATCGCGACGCGGTCGTGGTGCGGGCCGGACTCCTCGGCCGCCCCATCGAATCCGAGAGCCGCATTGTCGTCGTCGCTGGCGGGGGCGCCGCGCGTGATCTCGTCTATCGTCCGGGTGCCGTGCCGGCGCGCGACTACCGCGACCGGTATCTGATGACGGATGCTGCCGCCGACGCCGATGGCGAGCTCGCGGTGATCCACCTCGATCCGGACGGCGTGCTCGAGTCCTTCCCGCTGCCTGGCGGTCGCCGCCGGTTCGTCGCGTGGGACCCGCCGGGCGCCGACGAAGACCCGGAGGCCCGCACTCGGCGGCTGCGGGATGCGCTCGCCCGTCGCGGGGAGGCGGCTGCGTCCGAGGCGGTGACGACGGCGACGTCGTTCGGCGTGCGCCGGGTCGTCGCGCCCCGGCTGCGTCACGGCCGGGTGTTCGCGATCGGAGACACCGCGCACGAGGTCAGCCCGATCGGCGGGCAGGGCATGAACCTCGGCCTGCTCGACGCGGTGACCCTGGCTCCGCTCCTGGCGTCTTGGATGCGCACCGGCCGTGCCCCCGACCTCGGGCTGCTGCGGTGGGAGGCCCGTCGGGTCCAGTCGGCGCGGCGTGCCGCGACGCTGGCGAGTGTGAACACCGCGCTCGGCCGACCCAGCGGTCGCGGCGATGCACTGAGGCGCACGGCGGTGCGCGCGATGCTCACCGGACCGTCGGCCCGGCTCTTCGCCCGCGCGTACTCCATGGGCTTCGACGTCGACGCCTGACCCGGCCCGTCCGCCCCGCGAAACTCGGAGATCCCGCGAATCTCTGAGTGATGTGGCCCATCGGTCCGAGATTCGCCAGATCTCCGCCCTTCGCGCTGTGCGATCGCGGCGATCGGGCGGGTCTCAGGCGACGAACGCGCTGCCCGACGCCACCAGCTGGGCCGCGAGGAGCAGCGCGGCGAGCATCACGAGGCGGAACAGCGCGCGCGTCGGCGGCCTCGAGATCGCACGCCACGCCGTCACCGCCGCCACGGCCACGACGGCCGCGAAGAAGACCCACGACACCGGCGAGACCGCGCCGAGGTCACCGCCCGCGGCGCCGAGCAGCACGGCGACCGCACCGCCGACCACAGCGAGCGCGGCGACGATCGCCGCCACCCGCGGTCCCAGCCGGTGCGGGAGCCCACGTACGCCGGTGCGGGCGTCGTCGTCGAGGTCGGGCAGCACGTTCGTGAGGTGCACGGCGGCGCCGAGGGACGCGCCGGCGACCCACGCCCACCACGCCGCGAACGACGGATCCGGCGCCGACAGCGTCGCGAGCGAGGGGAAGATCCCGAAGCTCACGAGGAACGGAACGATCGACCACGGCGTCGTCTTCAGTCCCGCGTTGTAGGCCCACGCCGAGCCCAGGGCGAGCGCGTGGGCGGCCAGCATCCGCCATCCCAACGGCGCGGAGAGAACCAGAGCCGACGCCAGCAGTCCGAGCGCGGCGCCCCAGGCGACCCGCGCCGACACGTCGCCGCGCGCGATCGGCTTGTCGGTGCGGCCGACCGCGCGATCGCGCTCCGCGTCGAGGGCGTCGTTCGAGATGCCGACCGACAGCTGCCCCGTGAAGACCGCCACGGTCAGCAGCGCGAGCCGCCACGCCTCCAGCCCGGTCGCGATCCCCAGGGCCAGGGCGAGCGCGGTCACGACGAGCGTCGGCCCCGGATGCGAAGAACCCCACAGAGCACGGACGGTGCGCACGGGTCGATGCTCTCACGGGCCGCTCAGCGACACGGGAGGACATGAAGGGAATGTTCTCAGGTCCATGTCGTTGCATGGATCTGGGCCGACGGGGTCCCGGCAGAAATCGCTCGACCCCAGAGGAGCAACCCATGTCCACTCTCACCGCCCGCACCGCCGAGACCCACGCGCCGATCATCGACGTGCTCGCCGAGCGCTGGAGCACCCGCATCTTCGACCGCGAGTCGGTCATCGACGAGGCCGCGCTCGCGAGTGCGCTCGAGGCCGCCCGCTGGACGCCGACCGCCGCCAACACTCAGGCCTGGCGCGTCATCGTCGCCCGTCGCGGCTCGGCCGCGCACGCGACCGTTCTCGGCTCGCTCGCCGGCTTCAACAGCGCGTGGGCCGGCGACGCCGCCGCGCTGGTCGTGTTCGTCGCCGAGACCACGCGCGACGGCGAGCCCATGCGCTGGGCCCAGTACGACACCGGCCAGGTCGCGGCGCACTTCACCGTGCAGGCGCACGCCGACGGTCTGTCGACGCACCAGATGGGCGGCTTCGACCGCGACGCCATCGTCGCCGGCTTCGACCTCAGCTCCGACTTCACCCCCGTCACCGTCATGGCGGTCGGCGAGCTCGGCGACATCCGCCTCGCGTCGGAGGAGCTGCAGGCTCGCGAGAACGCCCCGCGCGTGCGCCGCCCCGCCGCCGACTCGGTGCTCGTGAACGACTGATCCACCCCGGATACGAGAAACGGATGCCTCGACCCGCCGCTGCGGGCCGAGGCATCCGTCATCTCCGGCTCACGTGACCGGCGTCAGTCGTCGAGGAGCTCCGCTTCGATCACGTCGTCGTCTTCCGTCGGAGGCTCGGCCGCGGCCGGACCGTCGCTCGTGAGCACCAGCGAGGAGCCGTCGGCAGCCACGTCCACTCGCACGACGTCGCCGTCGCGGACGCCTCCGGAGAGCAGGGCCATCGCGAGGCGGTCCTGGATCTCGGACTGGATGAGGCGGCGCAGCGGCCGCGCGCCGAACACCGGGTCGTAGCCGCGCTCGGCGAGCCAGGCGCGGGCGTCCGGCGTCACGGCGAGGGTGAGCCGGCGGTCCTTGAGGCGGCGCTGCAGCGCGAACACGGCGAGTTCGACGATCTGTGCCAGGTCGTCCTGGCTGAGCGCGGCGAACATCACGATGTCGTCGAGCCGGTTCAGGAACTCGGGCTTGAACGCCTGCCGCACGATCGCCATGACGGCGTCGCGCTTCTCGTCGACCGACAGCACCGGGTCGATGAGGATCGGCGAGCCGATGTTCGACGTCAGGATGAGGATCACGTTCGTGAAGTCGACCGTGCGGCCCTGCCCGTCGGTGAGGCGGCCGTCGTCCATGACCTGGAGCAGCACGTCGAAGACTTCGGGGTGCGCCTTCTCGACCTCGTCGAGCAGCACCACCGAGTAGGGACGCCGGCGGACGGCTTCGGTGAGCTGCCCGCCCTGCTCGTACCCGATGTATCCGGGAGGGGCGCCGACGAGGCGCGAGACCGAGTGCTTCTCGCCGTACTCCGACATGTCGATGCGCACCATGGCGTGCTCGTCGTCGAAGAGGAACTCCGCGAGCGCTTTGGCGAGCTCGGTCTTGCCGACACCGGTCGGACCGAGGAAGAGGAACGAGCCGGTCGGGCGACCGGGGTCGCTGATGCCCGCGCGAGACCGGCGCACAGCATCCGATACCGCTTTCACGGCGTCCTTCTGCCCGATCAGGCGCTTGCCGAGCTCGGCCTCCAGGTGCAGCAGCTTCTCGCTCTCGCCCTGGAGCAGACGGCCGACCGGGATGCCGGTCCACGCCGCGATGACGGCGGCGATGTCCTCGTCGGTGACCTGCTCGTTGACCATGCGCTCCTCGGTCGACGCCGCCTCGGCCTGCTCGGCCTGCGCGATCTCGACCTCGAGGCGCTTGATGGTCTCGTACTCGAGCTTCGACGCCCGCGTGTAGTCGGCCTCGCGCAGCGCACGGTCACGGTCGATGATCGCCTGGTCGAGCTGCTTCTTGAGCTCGCCGACGCGGTTGAGGCCCGCGCGCTCGCGCTGCCAGCGCTGCTCGAGCACCGACAGCTCCGCCTCTGCGGTGGTCATGTGCTCGCGGAGGGTGGCGAGGCGCTCCTTCGACGCGGAGTCCTTCTCCTTCTTGAGCGCGAGCTCCTCCAGCCGCATGCGGTCGATCTGGCGCCGCAGCTGATCGATCTCGAGCGGACTCGAGTCGATCTCCATCTTCAGCCGGCTCATCGCCTCGTCGATCAGGTCGATGGCCTTGTCGGGAAGCTGGCGGCTGGGGATGTAGCGATTCGACAGGGATGCCGCGGCCACCAGCGCGCCATCGTTGATGGTGACGCCGTGGTGGGCCTCGTAGCGGCCCTTGAGTCCGCGGAGGATCGCGACCGTGTCTTCGACGCTGGGCTCGCCGACGTAGACCTGCTGGAAGCGGCGCTCGAGCGCAGCATCCTTCTCGATGAACTCGCGGTACTCGTTGAGCGTCGTCGCGCCGATGAGGCGCAGCTCACCGCGCGCGAGCATCGGCTTCAGCATGTTGGATGCTGCGACCGACCCCTCGCCGCCGCCCGCGCCCATCAGCACGTGCAGCTCGTCGATGAACGTGATGATGCGGCCGTCGGACTCGGTGATCTCCTTGAGGACGCTCTTGAGGCGCTCCTCGAACTGGCCGCGGTACATGGCGCCGGCGACGAGGGCGGAGATGTCGAGGGTGACGAGCTCCTTGTTCTTGAGCGACTCGGCGACGTCGCCCGCGACGATGCGCTGGGCGAGGCCCTCGACGACGGCGGTCTTGCCGACGCCGGGCTCGCCGATGAGGACGGGGTTGTTCTTCGTGCGGCGGGTCAGCACCTGGCTGACCCGCCGGATCTCGCTGTCCCGCCCGATGACGGGGTCGAGCTTGCCCTGCCGGGCACGGTCTGTGAGGTTGATCCCGAACTGCTCGAGGGCGCTCTGCGCGTCCTCCTGCCCGGGCTGTTGCGTGGCGTTCATCTGTCTCCTGAAATCTGTGGACCTCAACTCTTGGTCAAAGTTGAGTCGTCATGGCTCAAGTTTACCAGCGAGTCCGTTCGGGATCAACGCGACGCTAGTCTTCGAGTTCCGCCCGAGCGTCGGCATAGGCGCGGCGCAGCCCCTCGCCCACCCACTCGGTGCCGCGGTAGACGTTGTCGACGCCGATGTCGGCGGTGAGGCCGCCGGCCTCGAGCTGCGAGATGACGCGGTCCTCGGTGGCCACGACCTTCAGCGTCGAGTCGGCGTCGCGCAGCTCGGCCGCGAACCGGCGCAGCACCTCCACGTGAGACAGGCCGATCTCGTCGGTGCCGCGCAGCCGCACGATGACGACCGAGCCGCTCGACTCGCGCCTGACGTCGGGCAGCTGCCGCTCGAACACGGGCGCGCTGGCGAAGAAGAGGCTGCCGTAGGGCTGGAGCACAAGCACTTCGCCGGGCTGCACGACGGCCGGAGGGTCGATCTCGCGCATGCGCCCGTCATCCGTCATGCGCACCGCCCGAACCCGCACGCTGTTCGACTGCTCGGCGACGTACAGGATGACGCCGAGGCCGACGCCGACGAGCACGGCGAACTGCAGCGGGATGATCAGGGTGAGACCGAACGTGACGGCCATGATCGTCGTCGGCAGCGGCCCCGACTTCACGACCGAGTACACGCGGCTGGGCTTGATCGCGCGCCATCCCACGACGATGAGCAGGCCCGCCAGCGCCGGCATGGCCACGAAGGCCACGACGTCCGCCAGCAGGAACACCACGAGCGCCATGACCCCGCCGGCGACGAAGAGCGAGAGCCGCGTCTTCGCCCCCGCCTGCACGATCAGCGACGAACCCGACATCGACCCGCCCACCGGCATGCCCTGGAACAGCCCCGACACGACGTTGCCCAGCCCCTGGCCCATGAAGTCGCGGTTCGCGTTCGCCCGCTTGCCGTCGGCGGTCGGGATGCCGGCCGACACCGCCGCGCCCTGCACGAGACCGATGAACGTCAGCGACAGGGCGGGGATCAGCAGGTTCGGCGCGTCGGCGATGCTGGGCAGCACCGGCGCCGGGAGACCCCGAGGGACATCGACGATGTTCCGCAGCAACACGACAGGGTCCTGCACCCAGAGGTTCAGCAGCACCGCGCACACGGAGCCCGCCACCACCGCGATGACCAGGCCCATGCTGCCGACGCGGGTCGGCAGCAGCACCACGATGATGAGGATCGCAATCGTGCCGACGACCAGCGACGGGATGTTCCACTGCCCGACGTGGACGAGCACGTCGATGGTCTTGAGCAGGCGGTTGGCGCCCTGCGCCTGATAGCCGGTGAAGTTCGACAGCTGCCCGAGGATGATGTTGACGCCGATCGCCGTCACGAACCCCGTCATGACCGCCGTCGGCACGAAGCTGATCAGCCTGCCGCCGCGCAGCAGGCCGGCGATCACCATGATGATGCCGGTGAGGATCGCGAGGGTGAAGAGCCCGCGATCCGGATCAGGAAGCGTCTCGAGCCCCGCGTCCGAGACGACGAGAGCCATCGCGCTCGTCGCCTGCACGGCCATGAACGCGCTGCTGGTGAGCACGGCCGCGCCCACCATGCCGAAGAGATAGCCGTAGAGGCCGGCGAGCGGATTCACCCCGGCCAGCAGCCCGGCCGCGAGACCGTCGGGCACCGCCTCGACGCCGAGGATCACGCCCGCGACGGCGTCCTTGCGCAGCGTCTTACGGGAGAACCACGTCCTCGGATCGAACCCCACGGGTCACACGCTAGCGAAGGCTGTCCTGCCGTCGGGGGGATCTTCCGCGACGTACGGAGACATCGGGCGTAATTCACTCGACCTGCATGACGCGAAGCTCTTCCCAGGATTCTCCCAGGATGGCTAATGTGACGCCTGGCGGCACGGAAACCGCCCGGGCGCCACCCGCCCGAAGCTGAACGGCCTCCCCGGCCGACATGAAGGGACCCTCGCCATGACCAACTCCGACGTCAACACTTCCGGCTGGGCAGGATGGGGCGTCTTCGCTGCCGTTGTCCTGATCGTCGGCGGCACCATCGACGCCTTCCACGGCCTGCAGGCCATCATCGGCCCTGACACCGCCTACTTCCTCGGGCAGGAAGCCCTCTTCTCGATCGACGTCCAGGGCTGGGGCTGGTGGCACCTGATCGCCGGCGCCCTGCTGATCCTCGTCGGCATCTTCCTGCTCCTGGGTGCGACCTGGGCCCGCGTCGTCGCGATCATCCTGGTCGCACTCAACGCCATCGGCCAGATCACGCTGATCTCGGTGCAGCCGTGGCTGTCGCTGGCGCTGCTCGCCGTCGACATCCTCGTGATTTACGCGCTCACCGTCCACGGCAAGGAGATCGACGCCCGCAAGGCGTGACCCGTCGTGGGGGCGAATGCAACCCCTACGCGACGGACTCGAGAACGGATGCCTCGGCCCCCGCTTCGGCGGAGGCCGAGGCATCCGTCATCTCATCGACGGTGCAGGCGAAGCGCGAGCGGTACGCGGTCGGCGTCGTGCCGAGCACGCGTGCGAAGTTCTGGCGGAGCACTGCCGCTGATCCGAACCCGCTCTCGTAGGCGATGCGGTCGAGACCGAGGTCGGTCTTCTCGAGCAGGCGCTGCGCGTGGATGATCCGCTGGCGGGCGAGCCACGCGGCCGGCGTCGCACCGAAGTCGGCCTTGAACCGGCGGGCGAACGTGCGCGGCGACATGTGGGCCTTCGTCGCGAGCTGGTCGACCGTGAGGTCGAGGCGCAGGTTGTCGAGCATCCAGTCGGTGACCGGCGCCAGCGACAGCGACGTCGTGGCCGGAAGCGGGTTCGCGATGAACTGCGCCTGCCCGCCGTCGCGCTGGGGCGGCACGACCATCCGACGGGCGATGATGTTCGTGAGCTCGGCGCCGAGCTCCTGGCGCAGCAGGTGCAGGCAGGCGTCCAGGCCGGCCGCAGTGCCGGCGCTCGTGATGATGCGGCCGTCCTGCACGTAGAGCACGTCGGGGTCGACGTCGATGGAGGGGTACATCTCCTTCATCTTCTGCGCGTACATCCAGTGAGTCGTCGCGCGGCGGCCGTCGAGCACGCCGGAGGCCGCGACGACGAACGATCCACTGCACACGCTCAGAACCCACGCGTCGCGGGCGACCGCGGCGCGGATCACGTCGAGCACGCGGTCATCGATCCTGCCCCAGTACTGGTGCGGAACGGGCGAGACCACGACGAGGTCGGCCTCGTACGCGAACGACAGGTCGGCGTCGACGTTGATCGAGAAGCCCATCTTCGACTGCACGGCGCCGGGGTCGGGCGTGACCACGCGGAAGTCGAAGTTCGGGATGCCGTCGTCGGACCGGTCGAGGCCGAACGCCTCGCATGCGACTCCGAACTCGAACGGCGCGAAGCCGTCCGTGACGATGCAGGCCACCGTTTTCATGCGAACCTCCGCGACTGGCAGTTTTCGTGCGATGTGTGTCCATTCTGCCACTCGTGGCAGGACTGATGCAAGCGTAGCGTTTCTGCCATGTTCATGGTGATTCTTCTCGCAGCCCTGTCCGCGGTGGCCTTCGCATCGACGATCGCCGCCCTCCACTCCGACGGCTACCGCCGGATTCCCACCGACCGCACCCGCCTCCCCTGACCGGCGCCGGCCACCCCAGCCCCTCCTGAACTGAGGATCAGAGCCGGGATGAGGAGCAGATCCCGCGATTCGCTCCTCATCCCGGCTCTCGTCCTCAAATGAGGACCGGGCGACGCGACGGTGGACGGCTCAGGCGGTGACGCGGTCGTAGACCTCGACCATCGCCGCGGTGCGCGACGACTGCCGGAAGCGCTCGCGGATGGTCGGGTCCGGCACTTGGGGCGTACCGGCGGCGATATCGGATGCTGCCGCCCGCAGCGCGTCCGCGAGCGCGGCGACCGACGGGTCCGCGGTCACGCCGTCCCCCACGGCCCAGAAGCCCTCGCCGAGTTCAGCGGCCAGATCCGGGTCGCTGACCACGGAGGGCGTGCCGAGCGAGGCCGCCTCGAAGATCGTCATGCCCTGCGTCTCGAAGCCGATCGAGGTCTGCACGACGGCGTCGGCGGCGGCGATCCGCCGCAGGGTCTGGGCGTACGGCATCCGTCCCACGAAGGTCACGGTCGCGCGCGGCTGGAGTTTCTCGACGAGACGCCGCGCCGCGCGCAGCTGGCCGCCGCCTCCGATCACCTCGACCTCGGCCTCGACGCCCGAGGCGGCGAGCGCCTCGAGGAAGGGCATCAGGCGCTTCTCGGGACTCATGCGCCCGAGCCACACGAACCGCGGCGGGCCAGGGGCCCGCTCTGTCGAAGCCGTCGCGAGCACCTCGTCGAGCACGTCGTCGTCGATGCCGTTCCAGATCACGTCGACCGCCGGCGCACCGGCTGCGGGCAGGACCCCGTTCGCCTCGAGCCGCCGGGCGAAGTGCGTCGACGGCGCGGTGACGGCAGCGGCGCGGGCGCCGAAGCGGCGCAGGTACGCCCAGCCGTCGTGACCCCGCTCCGACTCGCCGATGCGACGCCCGAGCGCGCGGCGCTGCCACGCGTTCAGCACACGCAGCACGGTCTTCGGGAACGGCGTGGTCGCCTCGATCCCGACGTCGAGCCGGTTGTGCATCGTGTGAACGATCGGGAGACCGTGGCGCTCTGCGTACCGGACGCCGATGAACGCACCCCAGAAGTCCGCCTGGATGTGCACGACGTCGACCGGTGCGCGGCCCGCCATCGCAGCATCCAACCGCCGATCCGTCCGCCGGCCCGGCCACGTCATGGAGTATTCGCGGTCCACCGTGATGGGGATCGACGGCAGGTCCACGTACGCGGAGTCACCGGCCGCCGCGCGCGCCCGCGAGCCGTGCATCGCCGGCGCGACCATCGTCACGGTGTGCCCGGCCTTCTCGAGGAAGCGGCGCTGCAGGCGCATCGAGACCTGCGCCCCGCCGAGCGACTCGACGTGCTGGTCGCCGAACATCACGACGTGCACGATGGCCTACTCGGGAAGGGGCTCGTCGCGGTACAGCGCCTCGAAAGTGTCGAGCGTGCGCTTCATGTCGTGCACCTTGACGCCTTCGAGGGAGCACTGCTGCATCCGCGCCCGCTCTTCCGGAGTCTGCGTCAGCACCGTCGTGAGCTTGGCGGCGAGGTCGTCGACGTCGCTGGGGCGGAACAGGTATCCGTTCTCGCCGTCGTGGACGAGGTGGGGAAGCGCGACCGCGTCGGCGGCGACGATGGGCAGGCCCGAGGCCATCGCCTCCATCGTCGCGATCGACTGGAGCTCGGCGATCGAGGCGATGACGAAGAGGCTCGCGTTGGTGAGCAGCGCGCGCAGCTCCTCGTCGGTCGTGTGCCCGTGGAAGTAGACGCGGTCGCCGAGATCGAGCTCGGCGACGAGCTGCTCGAGGTTGCGGCGCTGATCGCCCGAGCCCACGATGTCGAACCGCACATCGAGCGCCGGGTCGAGCTTCGCGATCGCGCGCAGCACGACGTCGATCTGCTTCTCGGTCGTGAGGCGGCCGACGAACACCAGACGGTGCGCATCCCGGGGCGTGAGGTCGGCGGTGTAGTTCGATGCGTCGATGCCGCAGCTGACGGGGATGACACCGTCGATGTCGATCGTGCGCTCGAGGAACTCGGCCGCCTTGCGGGTCGGGGTGGTGACCGCGCGCGTCATCTTGAACGTGCGCTCGGCGTCTTCCCACGCGAGCTTGACCGCGTACTGCGTCCACGACGGCGGGAGCACCGTGAAGTCGAGCACGTTCTCCGCCATCACATGGTTGGTCGCGACGACGGGGATGCCGCGCTTGCGCGCCTCGCGCGTCAGGCCGCGGCCGATCACGATGTGCGACTGGATGTGCACCACGTCGGGCTGGACCTCATCGAGGACGCGGCGTGCATAGTGCTTGGACATGAACGGCATGACGAACGTGAGCCAGTCGTGCGGGTACCAGCGCCAGGACGGCAGCCGGTGCATCGTCATCGACTGGCCCTCGATGACCTCGGTGAAGGTGCCGTGCTCGCGATGCGTCTTGCTGGGTGCCATCACGTGCACCTCATGTCCGCGCGCGACCATGCCGGCGGCGAGGCGCTCCGCGAAACGGGCGGCGCCGTTCACGTGCGGGAGGAACGTGTCGGCGCCGTAGAGGATCGTAAGTGCGCGAGGACTCGCGGCGTCGGCGGGGGTGTCGTCGGGCGTCGCAGGATCGGTCACGGGTTGGGGGCCTGTCTGTGCGGCGGGGACGCGCGGCAGCGGCTGGCGCCACGCGCCCTCCACCCTACCCGAGGGGTTTCCGAGGGCTCCCCAGGAACGCGCCAGTGGGGGCACGTACCCTGGTCGCATGCCCCGTCTGCAGGCCGACGCCGACCCGAACCTCTGGGTGCCCGTGACCGAATCGCTCGGCTTCCGCGGGCGCCGTCACCGCAAGACGGCGATACGGATGCTGCTGAACCAGGCCGGCGGCCTGATGATCGGCCCTGCGGGCGCGACGCCGATCGAGTCGTCGGGCGCCGCGAGCGGGCAGCCGCGCTCCGGGAACGGCTTCGCCGCCTGGGCGATGAGCCAGGCCGCGCCGTTCCTCATGCGCAAGGCCGCGGGACGCGTGCTGGTGTGGGTGTGGAAGGCCGACGCCGAGCTCGTCGTCGTGATGGCTCAGGTGCAGCAGGCCACCAACGACCTCCGTGCCGCCCGCGCCATGATGCCGATGGAGTACGACGACACCCAGAGCTTCCGCAACCCCTACCTCGGCGTCGGCGAGAAGCTCGAGATGGCGCTCCCCTCCGACCAGCGCACCCCTCCGTTCGCTACGTACACGTGGGACACCGGCACGCACTTCGTCACCGTGACCTCGGTGTGCTCCGACCGCGAGCGCTTCGGCACCGTGATCGGCAGCGTCGACGACCTCGCCCGCACGCTCCGCGTCGTGGACGATCTGACAGTCGGCGAATCGCCGGAGGTGCTCCGCATCGAGCCGAAGAACTGACAGGCTCTTCGACGTGACTTCGTCGAGGCATCCCGCTGACCATCGTCCGCTTCGGATCGGCGTGCAACTCGCGCCGCAGCACGGGTCGTACACGGCCTATCGCGATGCCGTGCTGCGCGCGGAGGAGCTCGGCGTCGACGTCGTCTTCAACTGGGACCACTTCTTCCCGCTCACCGAGCCGTTCGAGGCCGCGCACTTCGAGGCGTGGACGGTGCTCGCCGCGATGGCCGAGCAGACCGAGCGCGTCGAGTTCGGGCCGCTCGTCAACTGCAGCTCGTATCGCAACCCCGATCTGCAGGCCGACATGGCCCGCACCGTCGACCACATCAGCGCCCGAGCGACCGGAACCGGCCGGCTCATCTTCGGCACCGGCTCGGGGTGGGCGCAGCCCGACTACGACGCCTACGGCTACGAGTTCGGCACCGTCGGCTCGCGACTCGACGATCTCGCCGAGGACCTTCCGCGCGTGCGTGCCCGGTGGGAGCGCCTCAGCCCGCCGCCCACGCGGCGGATCCCGATCCTCATCGGCGGTCAGGGCGAGCGCAAGACGCTGCGACTCGTCGCCCAGCACGCCGACATCTGGCACACCTTCACCAAGCTCGACGACCTCGAACGCAAGATCGGTGTGCTCCACGAGTGGTGCGCCCGCGAGGGCCGCGATCCGGCCGACATCGAGCTGTCGACCGGATACACGGTGCGCGGATTCGGCCCGCTCCTGGAGGGGACGGATGCCGCGTCCCGCCTGTACGACCTCGGCTTCCGGCTGATCGTCCCGGCGATCGACGGACCCGACTACGACCTCGCGCCGGTGAAGGCGCTCCTGGAGTGGCGCGACCGGATCAACGGCGTCTGACGGCGATCGGCCGATACGGTAGCCAGGCCGATATCGTTCGACAACCCCTCAGGAGGACGCCCATGGGCGCCGTCATCGGAGAGATCCTTCCCCTCGCCCTCGGTGTGGCGATCAGCCCGATCCCGATCATCGCGGCGATCCTCATGCTCCTGTCGCCGAAGGCGCGGGTCACGAGCGTCGGGTTCCTGCTCGGCTGGGTGCTGGGCATCGTGGTCGCCGTGACCGTGTTCACGCTGCTGTCGTCGATCCTTCCCGAGCAGGACGAGGATGCCTCGAAGCCGGCCCAGGGCGTGATCCAGCTGCTCCTCGGGGTCGGGCTGCTCCTCCTCGCGCTGCGTCAGTGGCGCGGACGGCCCAAGGCGGGCGAGGAGCCCACCATGCCGAAGTGGATGCAGGCGATCGACAAGGTCACCTTCCCCGTCGCGTTCGGCCTCGGCTTCCTCCTCTCGGCGATCAACCCGAAGAACCTCCTCATGGCCGCCGCGGCCGGCGTCGACATCGGGTCGGCGGGGCTCGACGTCGGGTCGATCGTGCTCGTGATCGCGGTGTTCACGCTGATCGCAGCATCCACCGTCCTCGTTCCGGTGGTCGGCTACCTCATCGCCGCCGAGAAGCTCCGCGGCCCGCTCGACGCGCTGCGCGTGTGGCTCGGCAAGGAGAACGCGGTGATCATGGCCGTGCTGCTGCTGGTCATCGGCATCTCGCTCATCGGCAAGGGCATCGGCTCGTTCTGACCCGGTCCGCCGGGTCTGCCTCGTCCGCCGACTCGCGAAAGTCGGAGATCTGGCCGAACTCGGCCCGATGGACCGGATCCGTCCGCGTTTCGCCCGATCTCCGAGTTCCGCAGGCCGGGCTACGGTGGAGCGGTGACTGCGGCGACCCACGACCAGGTGCTCCTCGACGGCGGCGTGTTCCGCATGGGGTCGGACGAGTTCTACCCCGACGAGCAGCCCGTGCACGAGCGGGAGGTGGCCCCGTTCCGCATCGACCGGTACGCGGTGACCAACGCGCAGTACGCCGCGTTCGTCGACGACACCGGGTACGTCACGGTCGCTGAGCGCGAGCTCGACCCGGCCGCGTTCGAGGGCGCGGATCCCGCGGACCTCGTGCCGGGGGCGATGGTCTTCACGCCGACTCCGGGCCCTGTCGACCTCCGGGACTGGCGCAACTGGTGGCGCTGGCAGCCGGGTGCGTTCTGGCGCCGGCCGTTCGGACCCGAGTCTTCGATCGACGCGCGGATGCAGCATCCGGTCGTCCACGTCGCCTTCGAGGATGCGACCGCGTATGCCGCGTGGGCGGGCCTGCGCCTGCCCACCGAGGCCGAGCACGAGTACGCCGCGCGCGGCGGGCTCGAGGGCGCGCGGTTCGCCTGGGGCGACGAGCCCTACCCGGGCGGCGTCGCGCAGGCGAACTCGTGGCTCGGGCGGTTCCCCTACGACAACCAGGGCGTCGGCGATGCCGCACCCGTCGGCTCGTACGAGCCCAACGGCTACGGCCTGTACGACATGACCGGGAACGTCTGGGAGTGGACGACCGACTACTACACGCCGCGCCACCTGCGCCTGTCGGACAAGCCCGTCGACGCCGGCAAGCGCGCGAACCTGCTCGCCGCGGCGAGCGCGCAGGACGGCTTCCCGTCGATCCCGCGCCGCGTGCTCAAGGGCGGCTCGCACCTCTGCTCACCGGACTACTGCCTGCGCTTCCGCCCCGCCGCACGCTCCCCCCAGGCCGAGGACACGGGCATGTCGCACATCGGCTTCCGCTGCGCCGCCGACGCCTGACCCCCGGTCGTTGAGCGAGCGAAGCGAGACGAAACGCCCCGGACCCGGCGCAAACCCCTGACCTCACTCGGCCGGCGGGAAGACCTCGGACCAGTCGTCGCGGACGCTCACGACGGTGAAGCCGTGGACGGATGCCGCCTCCAGCGCCTGCTCCGCGCCCTTGTCGTACGGCACATCGCCGCGGCCGGCGTCGTCGTCGTGGTGCACGAGCAGCGTGAGGCTGCGCGGGTTGCCCTGCGCGAAGCGGAGCATCGGGATGTCGCCGTTCGAGTTGCCCACGGCGAGGATCGGTCGCCGCCCGACGCGCATCCAGATACGGACCGGCTTCTCAGGGCCGTCGTCGAAGAACGCGAGCTTCGCGGTGTACCGCAGCACGTTGTCGTCGGCGTCGTATTCGAGGCCCATGCCTGTGCCGACGACCCGCTCTGCGGGGATGCCGTAGTAGTCCTGGGTCATCGGCCGCATGAAGTCGCGGTCGCCGCCCGACACGATGTACGCGGTGAACCCGTGCGCTTCCAGGTAGCGGATCAGCTCGACCATCGGCTGATACACGGTGTGCGCGTAGGAGCTTCCGAGCGACAGATGGCGCGCGTCGCGATAGAACGCGGCGACGGATGCCTCGTACTCCTCGACGCTCGCACCGGCGCTCGATCCCGACACGGCCGCGATGAGCAGGCCGAGATCGGAGTCGTCGCCGGCGTAGTGCTTGTCGACCGCCTGGCCGAGCCAGGCGAAGTCCCCGCTCGCCGCCGCCTTGTACGGCTGGCGGTCGGTGAGGGACGGATCTGCGGCGGCCTGCGCCTTCCACTGCTGCAGCAGGTAGTGCAGCTGGGTGGGCATCGGCTTCTCGGTCCAGAGCGTGCCGTCGTTGTCGAAGACGGCCACGCGGGCGTCCGGTGGGACGAAGTCCGGCCCTCCCTCGGCGGTCACGGCGGTGACGAAATCGAGGATCGCGGCACGGGTCGCCGTGTCGCGCCACGAGGGCAGCGGCTCGCTCATGCCGCGACTCTAGTGGGCGCGCGTGTCGACCCTTCCGCGAGACACGGAGTCCCAACTAGGGTGCCAAGTGGGAGGCCTCGTCGGGCCTCCCTGCGTGTTTGTGACGTGTGTGAAGAACGGAGAGACCGAAGTGCCTCGCGAATTCCAGGGAAAGATCGAACTCGACGTCCGCGACTCGGTGGCGGACTGGGATGCCTTCCTCCCGCCAAAGGCCCCGAAGGACGCACCGAACGTGCTCGTCGTGCTCTACGACGACACGGGCATGGCCGCGTGGTCGCCCTACGGCGGCCGCATCAACATGCCGACGATGGATCGCCTCGCCGAGGGCGGTCTGACCTATTCGCAGTGGCACACCACCGCGCTCTGCTCCCCCACGCGCTCGACCTTCCTCACCGGTCGCAACCACCATCTCAACGGCTTCGCGACGATCTCCGAATCATCGACCGGCTTCCCCGGCTACAACTCGCACATCCCCGACTCGAACGTGACGATGGCGCACCTGCTGCGCGACGCCGGATGGTCGACGTTCTGGGTGGGCAAGAACCACAACGTGCCCATCGACGAGTGGACCGCCGGCGCCAGCAAGAAGCACTGGCCGCTCGCGCAGGGCTACGACCGCTTCTACGGGTTCGTCGGCGGAGAGACGAACAACTGGTTCCCGTCGCTCGCCGAGGACAACCACTACATCGACCAGCCGTATCTCCCCGAGCAGGGCTACCACCTCTCGAAGGACCTCGCGGATCAGGCGCTCAAGATGATCCGCGACGTCAAGCAGACCGAGCCCGACAAGCCCTGGTACCTGTGGTTCTGCCCGGGCGCGAACCACGCTCCGCATCACGCCCCGCAGGAGTACATCGACAAGTACAAGGGAAAGTTCGACGACGGCTACGAGGCGTACCGCGACTGGGTGCTCGAGCGCATGAAGGAGAAGGGCATCGTCCCGTCCGACACCGCGCTGACCCCCTTGAACCCGATGCCCGAGGGCACTTTCTCGCAGACCGATGAGGTGCTCCCGTGGGACACCCTGTCGGACGAGCAGAAGGCCATGTTCAGCCGCATGGCCGAGGTCTACGCGGGCTTCAGCGAGTACACCGACGCACAGGTCGGCCGCATCATCGACTACCTCGAGGAGTCGGGCCAGCTCGACAACACCCTCGTCATCTACTGCGCCGATAACGGCGCCTCGGGTGAGGGCAGCCCGAACGGGTCGGTCAACGAGGGCAAGATCTTCGGCGGCTACCCCGACAGCCTCGAAGACAACCTGCGCCAGGTCGACAAGCTCGGCTCGCCCGACACCTACAACCACTACCCCACCGGGTGGGCCGCCGCGTTCTCGACGCCGTACAAGATGTTCAAGCGCTACACCTATCAGGGCGGCGTCGCCGACCCGCTGGTGATCCACTGGCCCGCCGGCTTCGGCGCGAAGGGCGAGGTGCGCCACCAGTACCACCACTCGACCGACATCGTGCCGACGATCCTCGAGGCCTGCGGCGTCTCGTTCCCCGACACGTACAACGGCGTAGAGCAGACGCCGCTGTCGGGGGTCTCGATGGTGCCGTCGTTCGACGCCGCGCCCGACGGGCCGACGAACAAGAAGACGCAGTACTACGAGATGTTCGGCCAGCGCGGCCTGTGGCACGAGGGCTGGAAGGCCGTCACCGTGCACGGGCCGGTGAGCGGCAAGGGCGACTTCCCCGGCGACGAGTGGGAGCTGTACCACACCGACGTCGACCGGGCCGAGGCGCACAACCTCGCCGCCGAGCACCCCGACAAGCTCGAGGAGCTCAAGGCGCTGTGGCTCGAGGAGGCGAAGACCAACAAGGTGCTGCCGCTGAACGACCTGCAGATCATCGGCAACCCGAAGGACTTCGAGACCTTCGTGGCCATGGAGTTCCACCAGCCGGCGCCGCCGTCGGGGCAGTTCGTCTACTACCCCGGCACGAGCGAGATCCCCGAGCGGTCCGCGGCCAACGTGCACGGCGGCTCGTACAAGATCGCGGCCGAGATCGAGTTCACGCCCGACACCGAGGGCGTGATCTTCGCCCACGGCTCGCGCTTCGGCGGCCACGCGCTCGTGGTGAAGGACGGCCAGATCCACTATGTGTACAACTTCCTCGGCATCCCGCCCGAGGACCATGTTTCGGCTCCGGCCCCGACGTCGGGCAAGCACATCATCGGCGTCGAGTTCATCAAGGAGGGCACCGGCGACTACCGCGAGCCGAAGGGCCCGGTGAAGCTCTACATCGACGAGCAGCAGGTCGGTGAGAAGCAGATCCGCACCGTGCTCGGCCACTTCTCGCTGTGCGGGGAGGGCCTCACGATCGGCCGCGACAGCGCCGACCCGGTGTCGTCGCTGTACGGCTACGGGTTCGACTTCGCCGGCGGCGAGATCAACAAGGTCGTGTTCGACATCGCCGACGACACGTACATCGACCTCGAGGCGCACCTCGCCGCGGCCTACGCGCGCGACTGACCCCGCACGACGGAAACGGATGCTGCGGCCTCAGGTCGCAGCATCCGTTCTCGCTCTTCTGACCCTCAATTGAGGACCAGAGCCGGAATGCGGACCGTCGGCGCGTTCTCGCTCCGCATCTCAGCTCTGGTCCTCACATGAGGACGGGATCACCGGCCGCGGACGTGCGGGCGGGTGGGCCGGACGGATTCGGCGGGCCGCGGCATCCGGCCCGCTCCGCGGGTGCGGATCAGGTGCCGGCTGCGGCCAGCCCCTCCTCGACGGTGGCGTGCACGCGCCCCGCGCCCTGCAGTCGCTGGTACCACGGAGTGCGGCGCGCGACCGTCGCGGCCGTCTCGGGCAGACCCGCGAGGTGCAGGACGACGCCCCGCTGCGAGAGCTCGCGGTCGAGGTCCTCAAACATGTCGAGCACCGTGATCGTGACGAGGTACTGCCGCTCGAGATCGAGCACCACCGCGGTCGCCTGCTCGTCGGCAGCGATGCCGATGATCGCCTGCTCGTTCTCGAGTGCGCTCGCGGTGTACATCGCGCGCATCACGTGCACGGCCACCGCTTCGCCACGGCGACCCTCGATCTCCAGCTTCGGGATGTTGACCTCGCGCAGCACCATCACCAGGGTCACGACGACGCCGAGGAACACGGCGGGGAGAAGCCCGGCGACCAGGCCGACCACCGCGACGGCGACCGCGACCCAGAAGTCCCGCGGGCTGATGCGCGCCCAGCGCACGAGCTCGGGGATGTCGATGAGGCCGATGACCGCCACGAACACCATCGCCGCGAG
Organism: Microbacterium sp. C23T; assembly: GCF_053345975.1. Classification (NCBI taxonomy): domain Bacteria; kingdom Bacillati; phylum Actinomycetota; class Actinomycetes; order Micrococcales; family Microbacteriaceae; genus Microbacterium; species Microbacterium sp. C23T. Next base: position 34,925 of record NZ_JBKFBD010000023.1, read on the forward strand.
GGTCGCCTCGGGCAGAAGGCTCAGCACCGGCCCGAGGAACAGCGCGACCAGCACGGCGAGCGCGACCGTCACGAGTGTCGAGAGCTGCGTCTTGGCCCCGGCGCTCTGGTTGACGGCGCTCTGCGAGAAGCCGCCCGCGGCGGGCATCGTCGTGAAGAACGCCCCGGCGACGTTGGCGGCACCGGTCGCGAAGAGCTCCTGGTTGCTGTCGATCTGCGGCTCGGTGGACTGACGGATGCCGCGGGCCACTGCCGCCGACTCGAGGAACGCCATCACCGCGATGGCCAGCGCGCCCGGCACGAGCGCCGGCAGGTGCGCGAAGTCCGGCAGGCCCGGCACCGGCAGTCCTGACGGGACCGGATCGATGAGGTCGACGCCCGCATCCGCCAGGCCGGCGAACGCCACGAGCAGGATGCCGCCGACGACCACGATGAGAGTCCCGGGCACCTTGGGCGCGAAGCGCTTGAGCACGAGCAGCGTGGCGATCGACGCCGCCGAGAGCACGACCGTGGGCCAGTTGACGCTGCCGAACGCCTCGCCCACGGCGACGAGCGAGCGGATGAAGCCGTGACCCGAGAAGTTGTACGTCTCGCCGAGGAGCTTCGGCAGCTGCCCGACCGCCACCGTCGCGCCGACGCCGATCTTCATGCCGAGCAGCGTCGCGCCGCTGATGTTCTCCACGAGCGAGCCGAGCTTGAACAGGCGCGCCAGCAGCAGGATCGCCCCGACGAGGAGCGTCAGCATCATGAGCGATCCGAGGGCGTCGTCTGCGTTCTCTGCGCTCGCGGCGACGCCGGCCGAGACGAGGGTGGTCGCCGTCAGCGTCGCGATCGTCGAGGTGGTCGAGACGCTCATGGCGCGGCTGCCGCCGAGGAGCGCGTAGACGAGCATCGGCAGGATGCAGGTGTACAGGCCGACCTGCACAGGCAGGTTCGCGATCGTCGCGTACGCCATCGCCTGGGGCACCACGACGGCTCCGGCCGAGAGGCCGCCGACGATGTCGGGCGCCAGCCACTCGCGACGGTACCCGGCGAAGGTCGGCAGCAACCACCGCGGACGAGGCGCAGGCGCGGTCGTGGTCATGTGCCGAATCTAGCGAGGCCGGCCACTCGCACCGGTCCACCCGGGCCGTGGAGCACGCCGATCCGTCGCCACACGCCGCGCACGCAGCATCCGTCCGACAACGCGCGCCGGTTCGAGCGCGCCCGGGACGCGTGCGACGCGCCGCGAAATCACGCGCTGTGAACGACGCGTCGGGGCCACCGGCGATGCCACACTTACCCCGTGGACTCCGGTTTCTTCGCCAACCTGACCTGGTCGCTCGCCGCGCTCGTGCACGCGGCAATCGTGATCACCGCGCTCATCGTCATCCCCCGCGGGCGAAAGCCCACGGCCGCGATGGCGTGGATCCTGCTCATCGTCATCCTCCCGGGCGTCGGCGTGGTGCTCTACCTCGTCATCGGCAACTTCCGGCTGCCGGCGAAGAGACGCGCCGAGCAGGCGCGCATCGACGAGATCATCCGCGGCAGGGTGACCGCGAACGCGCTGGACGAGACGGATGCCGCGTGGCCGCGGTGGTTCCAGCGTGTGGTGCAGCAGAACCAGACGCTGACGGCGCTTCCCGCATCGGACGGCAACGAGGCGACACTCCTCCCGCACTACCAGGAGTCGATCGACGCGATGGCCGCCGAGGTCGACACCGCGACGGACTTCGTGCACATCGAGTTCTTCATCGTCGGGTGGGACGACACCACCCGCGGCTTCTTCGCCGCGATGGAACGCGCCGTCGCGCGCGGTGTCACCGTGCGCCTCCTGGCCGACTACGTCGCGACGAAGAAGGTGGCCGACAGCAAGAAGATGCTGGCCGAGCTCGACCGCATCGGCGTCAAGTGGGCGTGGATGCTCCCGGTCGAGCCCTTCAAGGGCAAGTACCAGCGCCCCGACCTCCGCAACCACCGCAAGATCGTCGTGGTCGACGGCCGCGTCGCGTTCATGGGCTCGCAGAACCTCATCGCCCGGCACTACGACTCTGAGAAGAACATCAAGCGCGGCCTCAAGTGGCAGGAGCTCATGACGCGGCTGACCGGGCCGGTCGTAGCATCCGTCAACACGGTCTTCCTGTCGGACTGGCTCATCGAGACCGGAGAAGACCTCTCGCAGACGGCCCAGGTGCCGCCGGCTCAGCTGCCGGTGTCGACCGCGCCCGACGCGCTGCAGTGCCAGGTCGTGCCGAGCGGTCCGGGATACCACACCGAGAACAACCTGCGCCTGTTCCTGTCACTCATCTACGGCGCGACCGAGAAGGTCATCCTCACGAGTCCGTACTTCGTGCCCGACGAGGCCATGGTCTACGCCATCACGAGTGCCTGCCAGCGCGGGCTCGAGGTTCAGCTGTTCGTCTCCGAGATCGGCGATCAGTTCATGGTCTGGCACGCGCAGCGCTCGTACTACCAGGTCCTCCTCGAGGCGGGCGTGCGGATCTTCCTGTACCCGGAGCCGTTCATCCTGCACTCGAAGCACTTCTCGATCGACGACGACATCGCCGTCATCGGCTCGAGCAACATGGACATCCGCTCGTTCAGCCTCAACAGCGAGGTGTCGCTCATGGTGCGTGGCAAGTCCTTTGTCGCCGGCATGCGCGAGGTCGAGCAGGCCTACCGCGACGCCGGCCGCGAGCTCACGCTCGAGGAGTGGCGCCGCGAGCCCGCCAAGGCCACGTTCCTCGACGGCCTGATGCGCCTCACCTCTGCCCTGAACTGACGTTTCTGGCGACGGATGCCTCGGCCCGAGGCATCCGTCCCTTCTCGTGTGTGCGCGGGCCGCGGTCCTCTGCTCCTCATTTGAGGACCGCGGAGCATCCGTCCCTGCGCGGTCCTCAACTCGGCAACGGTCCTCAGTTGAGGAGCGGGAGGCATTCCGCGCGCCGCGGACGGGCGACACGGGAGAACGGATGCCTCGGGCCGCGGCATCCGTCCCACAGGCGCAGGGAGCCGGCTAGACCTTGAGGTTCTGCCGGGGCACGACCACTTCGCGGATGATCAGCAGGATCGACGCCATCACGGGCAGGGCGACCAGGACGCCGACGATGCCGGCGAGCGCGCCGCCGGCGAGCGCGCCGATGAGGACGAGCGCGGCGGGGATCTCGATCGCCTTGTTCATGACGCGCGGGCTGACGACGTAGGACTCGATCTGGATGTAGACGAGGTACGCGATGAAGAAGATCAGCGCCTGTTGGGGGCTCGTGAACAGCGCGATGATGGACGCGAAGATCCAGAAGATCACCGAGCCGAACAGCGGGATCAGCGTCACCACGAAGGCGATCACGGCCATCAGCGCCGGGAACGGCAGGCCGATCACGAGGTGCAGGACGAAGACCACGGCGGCGTTGATCGACGACAGGATGACCGAGCCGATCAGCGCGCTGCCGACGGAGTCGGTGATGCGTTCGGTGAGGTCCGCGAGGCGCACGCGGCTGTGGGCCGGGGCGAGGTCGTAGAACGCGCGCTTGGCTGCCGTCAACGACGCGAGGAAGTAGAGCGTCAGCGCGATCACGACGAAGCTCGCAGAGATCGCCGCGACGAACCCGACGCCGACCGCCAGCACACCGCCGCCGAGCGCCGCGAGGGTCGACGGCGCCGAGATCCAGTCGGAGATCTGCTCGAGGGCGCCGAGCACCGCGACCTGCGCGTCGGGGGCGAGCCGCGAGAACCAGTCGGACTGCGGGATGTTCTCGACGGCCTCGGGGATCGCCTGCACCAGCTGCACGATCTGGGCGACGACCGGCGGAAGGACGAAGACGAAGAACGCCACCGCGATGAGCGCGAAGCCGCCGAAGACGATCGCGATGCCGGCGCCGCGCTTGACCTTGTGGCGCTCGAGCATGCGCACGATCGGGTCGAGGCCGATCGCGAGGAACATGCCCAGGATGATGTAGACGAGGATCGTCGAGATCGACCCGATCGCCGTGCCGAGCACGATCGCGCCGAGCACGCCGATCGTGACGAGGAAGCCCGTCGCGAGCGGATGATCGAGCCCCGCCAGCACCTTGGAGAAACGGCGGGGACGCTCGTCGACGACCGCAGCGGTCACGCCGGCGTCGGAGCTTTCGGGTGCATCGGTCATGGGGATCATGATGGCGCCAACTCGTCGTGATTTCGTCCAGATTGCGTCATGTGCAGACGGCGTGTTCAGGAGTAGTGTCGCGTCCACGGCACGCGCAAGGAGCGCTGGCCGCAACTTCACAGCGGCGGGCTCCGGTCCGTCCCGACGATTGGCTACCTCGCATGGGCAATATTGGGGAACTGATTCTCTGGTTCTTCTGGATCTTCGTTTTCGTGGCGTACCTGATGGTGCTGTTCTCGATCATCGGCGACCTCTTCCGCGACGACTCGCTCAATGGCTGGCTGAAGGCCATCTGGATCCTCTTCCTGATCTTCGTCCCGTTCCTCACTGCGCTGATCTATCTGATCGCCCGCGGCAGCGGAATGCAGAAGAGGTCGATCGCGCAGGCGCAGGAACTCCGCGCCGCACAGGACGCCTACATCCGCCAGACGGCGGGCTCCGGCGGCTCCAGCGCGGCCGAAGACATCGCGAAGGCCAAGTCGCTGCTCGACTCGGGCGCCATCTCGCAGGCAGAATTCGACGCCCTCAAGGCCAAGGCGCTGGCTGCCTGAGCCGGCACCGGAACAGGAGAAGACATGACGACCTTCGACTACGGCCCGATCGAGTTCTACGCGATCGGCTTCGAGGGCGACCGCCCAGGTCCGGCAGTGCTCCAGGCGATCGACGATCTCGTCGCCGCGGGAACGGTGAACGTGCTCGACCTGGTGTTCGCCCGTCGCTCGCCTGAGGGGGAGATCGAGGTGCTCGAGCTCTCCGACACGATCGACGACGGCGCTCCGGCGCTCGACCTCGCCGGACTCGCGGGCCAGGACGACATCCTGTACCTCGCCGAGAACCTCGAGCCGGGTTCGTCGGCCGCGATCCTCGTCGTCGAGCTGCTGTGGGCGAAGTCATTCGCCGCGGCGCTCTACGACGCCGGTGGCGCGGTCATCGCCCGCGAAGGCATCCCGGCGCCGATCGTCAACGCGTTCCTCGCCGAGAACGCGGACTGAAGGAGGAAAGACACATGCCACTCGGAAGAATGGGCCGTCCCGGCCTGATCGGCATGGCCGCTCGCACCGCTGTCGTCGCAGGCACGGCCACGGCCGTCTCGGGCAGCGTCGCGCGCCACCAGCAGCAGAAGTACTACGACCAGTCGCAGCAGCAGGCCTATGAGGCCCAGGCTCAGCAGGCAGCCATGGACCAGGCGGCGGCGCAGGCCGTCGCCAACGCCCAGGCAGCCCAGGCTCCTGCTCCGGCTGCGGCCCCCGCAGAGGACGACATGATGGCCAAGATCACGCAGCTCGCGCAGCTGCACGCTCAGGGCATCCTGTCGGACGAGGAGTTCGCCGCCGCGAAGGCCAAGCTGCTCTCCTGACGCATCGCGTCGAGAAGGCCGCGCTCCCCTATGGGGACGCGGCCTTCTTGCGTGAAGGGGGTGGATGCTGCGCCTCGCGGCGCACTCGGATCCCCGCGGATCAGCCGCCCGGGCGGTCGTCGCCGCCGTCGCCGAGGCCGTCGCCGGGGTGCTTCTCCGCTCCCGGGGCGCCGGGCGAACCGGGAGCGTCGTGCGAGTCGGGATCGTCGGCACCGGCGTCCGGCGAGGCGGGATGCGCGCCGGCAACCTCGTGCGCGCCGGAGATGCCCGATGCACCCTGCCCACCGCTCGAGGATACGGCGGGCAGCGCGAATGCGTCGATCCTCTCGATCAGCGCACGCAGCTGGGCGCGGGTCGCGGGTTCCTCGTCGTCATGGTCGCGGGCGGCCCGCTCGAGCACCCACGACGCCAGCGTCGCCGTGATCACGCCGGCGAGTGCGACCCCGCCGAACATGAGCCCGACGCCGACCCACCTGCCCGCGCCCGTCACCGGCGTGTAGTCGCCGTAGCCCGTCGTCGTGACCGTCACACATGACCACCAGATCGCGATGTCGAAGGTGGTGATGTTGGCGCCGGGCGCGTATCGCTCAGCCTCCAGCACCGCCAGCGAGGCGATGTAGATCAGGATGAGCGACGCACCGACACCGTAGACGAGGATCTGCGTGCGCAGTACTCCGCCCGCGGTCGTCTTCATCCCCGGGATGTGGGTCAGGAATCGCAGCAGGCGCACGAGACGCAACACCGGAACGAGTGCGAAGGCGAGCGCGGGCAAGTGCTTGCGGAACCAGAGCCGCTTGTTGTCTGCGAGATTCAGCCGCACCAGATAGTCGACGATGAACATCGCCCAGGTCACGAGCACCACCACGGTGGCGATGTACCAGGCCAGTCCCTGCAGATCGCCGATCACCCGCCACGAGTAGGCGACAAGGTACGCGAGGCTCGCGACGATCAGCAGCGTCTGCGTCCGCTTATGCCAAGTGTGCTCGTCCACAGCCGAATCATGGCGCATCGGCGACTCTCCGCCCGCGGGACGCGCCCCGCCGAACGCGATCGTGTCGCGCCCGTTCCTCGCGGCGGTGGTCGGTGCCCGCTATCGTGTGGCCATGCCCGGCCCCTCCGCCGCCTCGCCCGCACCGGCCACGCCACCGGGACCGCAGCTGACCGTCAGACGACTGGTGCTGCTGTCGATCCCCGCGATCCTCATAGGCGTCCTGTCCGCGCTCTCGTTGCGCGCCGTCGACCTCCTCGCCGATCAGCTCGACGACGGGCTCTGGACGAACCTGCCGAAGTCACTGGGCATCGCGCCCGACTCGCCGTGGTGGATCTTCGCCGTGCTCACCTTCACCGGCATCGCCGTCGGGCTCGTGGTGTGGCTCGTTCCCGGACACGCAGGGCCCGATTCGGCGACGACCGAGCTCGCTGCCACACCCCTCAAGTTGTCGGTGCTGCCGGGGCTCGCGGTCGTGGTCATCCTGAGCCTCGCCGGCGGCGTCAGCCTCGGACCCGAAAACCCGATCATCGCGATCAACGTGTCGCTGGCGGTGGCGATCCTCGCCCGGATCTCGAAGGCGGTGCCTCCGGCGCTGATCGGGGCGCTGGCGATCTCGGCGACGATCGGCGCGCTGTTCGGCACCCCGGTCGCGGCCGCGCTCGTCTTCACCGGCATGGTGGGCGAGTTCAAGATGGGCGGGTCGCTCTGGGACAAGCTGTTCCTGCCGCTCGTGGCCGCCGGCGCCGGCTCGGTCACGACCTACCTCGTCGGCGGGGGCTTCGGCTCCGAGTCCCCGTTCGACCCCTACGGCGGTCCGCAGCCGCTCGACCTGCTCACCGGGGCGCTCATCGCGTGCGCGGCGGCCGCTTTCGGCCTCGTCGGCATCTATCTCTTCCCGCTGGTGCACCGCGCCTTCCACGCGCTGCGGCATCCGCTGCTCTTCACCGCGCTCGGCGGGGTGGTGCTGGGTGTGCTGGGCGCGATCGGCGGCCCGATCACCCTGTTCAAGGGCCTCGACCAGAGCGCGGAGCTGCTCGCCGACCCGAGTGCCTATCCGGCCGGCCAGCTCACCATCATCCTGCTGGTGAAGATGGCGGCGCTCGTCGTCGCGGCATCGGCGGGATTCCGCGGCGGTCGCATCTTCCCCGCGGTGTTCCTCGGCGTCGCCGCCGGCCTCCTCGGCAGCGCGCTGCTGCCCGGCCTGTCGCCGTCGCTCGCCGTCGCATGCGGTGTGCTGGGCGTCGTGCTCGCGATCGCGCGCGACGGGTGGGTCGCACTGTTCGTCGCCGTCGCGATCGTGGACGACGTGACCGTGCTGCCGATGCTCTGCATCATCGTGCTGCCCGCGTGGCTCGTCGTCACCAAGGCGCGCGAGATGCTGATCACGCCGGAGGATCTCGCTCGCGAGCGGCCCGGCGCACGGCTCCCCTGGGATCGGGCGAGCTCAGCCCGCTGACGACCCCTGCTGCTGGTCCTGCTGCAGCGCCGCCGCGTTGCGGATGAACAGCACGATCCACGTGAACACGAGGATGCCGGCGACGAGCTCGACTGCGGTCAGCGTGTAGTAGCCGATGAAGAAGAAGACCGCGAGCAGCAGCGTGACGGCGAGGAAGAGCCAGCCGAGCGCGACGAAGGCCCGCGAGATGCCGGTGATCCACTTCGGGAGCGCGATGACGAGCACGCCGAATGCGGCGACCATGCCGGACGCGACTCCGGTGTGCAGCGCGAAGAACCGGTCGACCGGGAAGAGTCCGACCATGCCGAGGAACACACCGAGCACGATGAGGGTCACGCGCACGCGGCCGATGCCCTTCGGGTTCGTGGTCGGGATGCCCCGCGTGGAGTAGCGGGCGAGCGTCGTCACGAGGAACCCGGCGACGATGATCGTGATGTTGAACGCGAAGGCCGAGACGTTCGACGACATGCCGAGGGCGCTGAGGTTGTCCTTCCACCAGTTCGGGTCGCTCGCCGTGAGCATGCTGGCGAGGACGCCCAACACCAAGAAGACGGCCAGCACGACCGCGAGCAGCTGCAGGTCCATGTGCGTGGCGGAGTAGAACGCGATGTAGCCGCTCATCGCGGCGGTGGCACCGGCGAGGATGAGCACCGGCAGCGCGAAGACCGTCGCGCCGATGAAGGCCTGCTCGAGGATCACGGCCAGCAGCGTCCAGCCGAGCAGCGCGATCACGCCGTGCGCGAAAGCGAGCGCCGCAACGTCGATGTAGTCCAGCACATGCGGGCGCGGCCCACCTTCGTGGCGGTGCACGACGATTCGGCCCGCGATCACCGCCAGGAAGGCGACGACGCCGGAGGCGATGGCCGCGAACTGGCCGACCGAGCCGGGGCCCGAGATGGGTGCGGCCTGGAACTGGAACACGACCAGCGAAACGAGGGCGACGATGACGAACGAGATCGCCCCGACGCCGAGCGCGAGCGCCTCGAGCGATCGTTCGCTCGAGGCGTCGAACATCCCCCGCGTGCTGCGGGGCGAGGCGGGCTGCTCGGGGGTGGGTCGATCGAGCGAGGTCTGGGTCATCGGTGGCTCCGGGAGGACTCGAGTGGTGCGGGCGAGGGGTGGATCAGGAGTCGGAGAGGGACTCGCGGGCGGCGGAAGCCGGTGTGGCCGTGCGGTCGCCCGACAGCCATCGCAGCCATAGTGAGCCAGGGTCGCCCTCGAGGACCAGCGTTCGCACGAACAATGTCAGCGGGATCGAGAGGATCGCGCCGAGCGGGCCGATCACGAAGGTCCAGAACACGACCGAGAAGAAGCTCAGCGTGAGGCTGAGGTCGACGGCGTCGCTCACGAACTTCGGCTGCACGAGCACCTGCAGCACGACGTTCACGACGCAGTAGATCGCGATGACCGCCAGGAACAGCGGCCAGCCGCCGACGACGAACGCGAGCACCGCCGGCGGGATGAGCCCGAGCACGAACCCGATGTTGGGGATGAAGTTCGTCACGAACGCGAGGACCGCCCAAACGATCGGAGCGGGCACGCCGAGGGCCCAGAGCGCCAGGCCGTCGATGATCGCCACGATCGCGCCGAACGACGCGTTCACGACGTAGTACCGGCGGACCCCGGTGTTGAGGCGTCCGATCCGGGCGAGGACGGGGCGACGGCCGGCGCCGAAGACCCGCTCCGCGTCGCGGTACCGCGCGGCGTCGGCCGCCGTGAAGATGATGTACGAGACGACGAAGAAGAGGGCGGTGACGACCCCGATCACCGTGCCCCCGATGCTCCCCACGATCCCCAGCAGGGCCTTCGGGTCGAGCACCGAGGCCGCAGCATCCGTCGCCTGCTGATCAAGCCCCACGGACTGGAGCCACGCGAGGAAGTCGTCGAGGCTGCCGCGCAGCTGATCGAGGTAGTCCGACACGAGGCCGGCGAACTGGACGCCGGCGACCCACAACAGGACACCCATGATCGCGAGCACCAGGTAGGCCAGCAGGATGACGGCGGTCGTGCCGGTCCAGCGGGGCCAGCCGCGGCGCTCCAGCGGTCGGCGGACGGGTTCGCAGATCACCACGAGGACGATCGCGAGCGCGAGAGGGCCGATCAGGCTCCGTGCGAAATACACGCCGGCGAGCACCACCACGCTGGCGGCGAGCACCAGGAGCACGCGCAGGCTCGGTGGGATCGCCGGGGGCGGAGCGGGCGGCGCGGCGCGGGTCACGGCGTCAGGGTACCGCTCTTCCGAGCCGGCGCCGCGCAGTGCCACACTGGGCCCATGTCTACGATCGACGCCTCGCCCATCGGCCGCACGTGGGCCCCGCTGCCGTCCTACGCCGACCACGTCGCCGAAGGCCGCGCCGCCCGTGAGCGCAATCCTCGCGAGGCGCTCGCCGAGCTTCCGACGAACGACCGCGATCCGATGGGAATCCTCGACGCGCAGGATGCGGACCGCGTGCCGGAGCTCGTGCCGCTGCGCACCGAGCGCATGGCGGCGAGTGCGTTCGCGTTCTATCGAGGGACGGCCGCCCTGATGGCCGCGGACCTCGCCCGCTCCCCGTCGAGCGGGGTCAGCGTCGGATCCTGCGGCGATGCGCACGTCTCGAACTTCGGCCTGTATGCGTCACCGCAGCGCACCCTGGTATTCGACCTCAACGACTTCGACGAGTCCGCCTGGGCACCGTGGGAGTGGGACGTCAAGCGCCTGATCACCAGCATCGTGATCGCGGGCCAGTCGACCGGGCGCGACGACAAGGTCGTACGCGAGGCGTCGCTCGACGCGGTGCGCGTCTACGCGCGGGCCATCGGCACCGGCGCCAAGCGCAGTCCCCTGAAGCGCTACTACGACCGCTTCGACGCCATGGCCGCCGAGCGGGCGGTCGACGACGACACGCGCGCGGCCATCGACGCCGCCGTCAAGGAGGCCGAGAAGCGCACGGGTGCCCGCGCGGCGAAGAAGATGACGCAGGTCGATGCCGAAGGTCGGGTCGTCTTCATCGAAGCACCGCCGACGATGACGCACATCGACGCCCAGTCGGAGGAGCGCGTGCTCGGCGTCTTCGACCAGTACATCCAGTCGGCGAACATCGACATCCGGGCGCTGCTGCAGAAGTACCGGATGTCGGACATCGCCCTCCGGGTGGTCGGGGTCGGCAGCGTCGGAACGCGATGCTTCGTGATCTCGATGCAGGACGGTGACGACGGTGTGCTGCTCCTGCAGGGCAAGGAGGCGGGCAGGAGCGTGCTGATCGAGTACGGCAAGGCCGAGCAGCCGGAGGTCGTGACTCGATTCATCGACGAGTACGGCGACGGCGGTCGCGTGGTCGGCATGCAGCGGATCCTCCAGTCGGTGTCCGACCCGTTCCTGGGCTTCGTGCGCCGCACCACGTATGGGGCGCAGCGCGACTTCTACGTGCGCCAGTTCCGCGACAAGAAGGGCGGGTTCGACATGGATGAGCTCGATGACTCCGCCTTCCTCTGGTACGCCGACGCGTGCGCAGCAACACTGGCGCGCGCGCACGGCCAGTCCCCGCAGTCGACCGCGGTTGCCGGCTACGTCGGCGGCGGCAAGGTTGCGGGAGAGGCGATCCTCGACTGGGCGTACGCGTACGCCGACCTCTCGCGGGCCGACTGGCAGCTGTTCCGGACGCACCGCGGGGTCGACGCGGCGAGTTGAGCCTCAGCGGCGGTTCTGCAGCCGAAGGCGGAGCGACGCGACGAGCATCTCGAGGCCGATCTCGAAGGCGGCGTCGCTGCGCTCTGCGCCGTGCGCGGCATCCGTGATCAGTCGTCCGAGGGTGGCGGTCGGCACTGTCGGCTGCCAGATCTCGTCGGGTGAGGCGAGGTCGAGCCCGAAGCCGATCGCGTAGGCGTCGACGATGGCCACGATCGCGAGCACCTCGTCGTCGGGCACGCCCGCGTCGACGAGCGCGGTGGCGAGCCGATCGTAGCTGCCGATGACGCCGGGATCGGTGATCGTCTTGCCGACCATGAGCGGCACGATCAGCGGGTGGTCGGCGTACAGGTGGCGCAGACCCCGCACGGTCCCCGTGACGATCTGATCCCACTCCCCCGTCATCGGCTCGGGGAAGTACCTCGCGCCGAGGCGTGAGCGCATCAGCTCGATGATGGCGTCCTTGCCGTCGACGTGGTTGTAGAGCGACGACGGCGTGACGCCCAGCTTGCGGGCGAGGGCGTTGACCCCGAACGTTTCGCCCGAGTCGGCGAGCTCGATCGCGGCGTCGGCGATGAGATCGACCGACAGCAGGTTCACGCGAGGACGCGGCATCCGTCTCCCTCCATCCCGGTCAGCCTAGCTTCGGCGGGTCCGACGAAATCAGGGCTTCCCGGATCCGTCACACGCGTGCAACAATAAACGAATACCGTTCGTTTACCGGCCAGGCTGGCCGGGTGTCGCACACCGTCGTGCAGAACGACAGAAGGATCCCGTATGAACGACCTCACCGCTCGCGTGCCCCTGCGGTTCCCGACCGCAGCCGCGACCTTCGCCATCGGCATCGCCGGCTACCTCGGCGTGAACCTCTCGCCGTACATGATCACCGCGTTGCAGACCGGGTTCGCCGTCGACGTGCTCACCGCGAGCTGGATCGTGACCGCGACACTGCTCGCCACCGCGATCACCGGTCTCGCGACCGCGCCGCTGTGCGCGGGTGCGCACCGTCGCACCGTCGCGCGCATCGGTCTCGCGGCCGGGCTCATCGGGTTCGTCGCGGCAGCGCTCGTCCCGTCGGCGGGCGTCGCCATCACCGGGCTCCTCGTCGGCGGGGTCGGCGCCGGCTGTGCGGTCGCCGCCGCCGGAGCCGCCCTCGCCGCGTTCCGCAACCCCGATCGCGTGGCCGGCTTCAACGGTCTCGCGAACCGCGGCGTCATCACCATCGTGCTCGCCGTGATCCCGCTCATCGGCCTCGCACCCATCGACGTCTTCGGCGCCCTCGCGCTGTTCTGCTTGATCGGCCTGGTGGCCGTCGGCTGGCTGCCGGTCGCGCCGGTCATCGACCCGCAGGCGGGCGCGGCGGTGCCGGAGGCCATGCCGGTCACGATCCCCGAGACGGGCGTCCTGCGCAGCGTCCGCGCGCGCACCGCCTCGCGCGCCGTGACGATCGCCGGCTTCGTCCTGCTGGTCACCTTCGCCCTGTGGGCGGCGAGCGAGGACTCGCTGTGGGCCATGGCCGGCGTCATGGGCGGCGAGCAGGCGGGACTCACCCCCGAGGGCCTGGGTCTCGCACTGAGCGGCGCGACCGCGGGCGGACTCGTCGGCTCCGTGCTGCTCATGATCGTCGGCAACCGCCTCGGCCGCGCGGTCCCCCTCGTGGTGCTGCTCGTCGCCGGCGGCGCCCTGAAGATCGCGCTCGGCTTCGCGAGCGACCAGACGGCGTTCATCACGCTCTTCATCGTCTGGAACACCATCTACGCGATCGCCTTCATGTACTTCGTCTCCACCTCGGCCGCGCTCGACGCGGACGGCCGCTGGTCGGGCCCCCTGCTCGCGGTGTACCTCGTCGGATCGGCCCTCACGCCGGTCATCGGCGCGGCGCTGGTCGAGGCGTTCGGCTACCAGGGATTCACCGTCGTGCTGGGTGTGGCGAGCTTCGTGCTCGCAATCCCGGCGGCGATCGTCGCGGCGATCTCGACGAGAGTGGAGAAGGATGCTGCCGCCGACGCCACTGCCCTGACCCCTGCCGCCGAGACCGAGGAGCTCCACGCATGACCGCCACCATCTACACCGGAGGACGCATCTTCACGGCCGGTGCGGAGCCGTGGGCCGAGGCCCTCGTCGTCGCGGGCGACGGGGTCGTGTTCGCCGGCGACACGGAGGGCGCCCACGCCGCGGCGGGCGCGGAGGCCACCACCATCGACCTCGACGGCCGGCTGCTGCTTCCCGGATTCACCGACGCGCACACGCATCTCGTGATGATGGGCGAGGCCCTCGGGCGGGTCGGGCTGACCGACGCCCGGACGCTCGCCGACATCCAGGAACGCCTCCGTGCCGCACGGGCGGCGCAGCCCGACGCCGCGCGCGTGCTGGGCCGCGGGTGGCTGTTCGACTCGGTTCCCGGCGGCAGGCCCACCGCGGCCATGATCGACGCCGCGGTCGCGGACGTGCCGGTGTACCTCGACGCGAACGACTACCACTCGTGCTGGGTGAACTCGGCGGCCCTCGCCGAGCTCGGCATCACGCGCGACACCCCCGACCCCCTCGGCGGAAGCATCGGCCGCGACGACGACGGCGAGCCCGACGGCATGCTGTACGAGACGGCGGCGCAGACGCACGTGTGGGCGTTCCTGGCGGCGCGGACCGACGACGACGCCCGCGACGCCGCGGTCGAGCGGACTCTCGCCGCATACGCCGCCACCGGCGTGACCGGGGCGGTCGACATGGCGTTCGACGACCTCGGGCTCGCCGCGTTCCAGCGGGCGGCCGAGCGGCGCGGCGGGCACCTGCCGGTGCGCGTCGCCGCCCACTGGTTCGTCGAGAACACCGGCGACGAGGCGGCGAACCTCGCCCAGGTCGCCCGGGCCGCGGAACTCGCCGAGACGGTGCGCTCGCCCTGGCTGCGGATCGTGGGCATCAAGCTCGTGATCGACGGCGTGATCGATGCGTGCACGGCCGCGATGCGGCATCCGTATTCCAACGGCTCGAACGCGGAACCGATCTGGTCGCTCGCCGACATCACCCCGGTCGTCGTCGCCGCCGATGCGGCGGGGCTGCAGATCGCGCTGCACGCGATCGGCGATCTCGCCAGCGACATCGCCCTCGACGCGCTCGAGCACGCCGCCGCGGTGAACGGGGACCGCTCCCGCCGCCACCGCATCGAGCACCTCGAGTACGCCTCCCCCGGGACGGCCGAGCGCATGGCGCGACTCGGGGTGACGGCATCCATGCAGCCCGTTCACGCCGACCCGGCCATCTTCGACAACTGGGCCGCGATGCTCGGCGACGATCGCGTCGACCGCGCGTTCGCGTGGCCCGAGTACGTCGACGCGGGCGCTCTGCTGGCCTTCTCGACCGACGCACCCACGGCGCCGCACGAGGCCCTCCCGAACATGTACATCGCCGCGACCCGGCGCTCCGCGCTCGACGACTCGTTCGCCCCGCGGCACCCGCATTTCGCGCTGCCGCTCGCCCAGGCGCTCGGACATGCGACACGGGATGCTGCCGCCTCCGTGGGCGACGGCGCGACGCGCGGACGGCTCGAGGCGGGCCTCGCCGCGGACTTCGCGATCGTCGACGCCGACCCGTTCGCCGACGGTCCCGAGTCGCTGCTGACCGCCCGGGTCGTGCGAACTGTCGTGGCCGGCGAGACGAGGTACGACGCGGGAGTGCTCTGAGCGTTATCCGGTTTCCGGCGGGTGCGCGGCGAGCCACTCGTTCGCGACGCGCTTCGTCACCTTGAGCAGCCAGGCGTCCGTGATCACCTCGCGCAGCTGCGCGAGATCGATGCCGTCGAGGCGGACGAGCACGGCCGGGTAGCCGTCGAAGTGCGGGATCGTGAAGAACGCGTCGGGGGAGGTCTCGAGCAGCGCCTCCTTCACCTGAGCACCGTCGGTGCGCACGCCGACCACGTCGCCCCGCGGCCACTCGCGCCCGAGCGCCGCGAGCTGATCGAGGTCGCGGCCGCTCGGGCCGCGCTGCCACACGAAGAGTCCTGCCGGCGTACGCCAGCCCGCCCCGCCGCGGTGCCCGTCGACGCGCTCGATCACGTCGGGAAACCCGAGCGCGATGGCGCGGACGTCCTCGAGGGTCGCCATGCCCTCCATCATGCGCCGGATGCCGGCGCGGGTCGAGCCGGTGATTGTCCGGTTGATCAGGACCGATAGGGTACGAGGACCGGGCGGCGCCCCCTCGCGGCTCGGTGGGAGAGGGGTCTCGTACATGCCTGGTTTCGACCGCCCGCGTCTGCGCCGCCTGGTCGCCGGTCTCACCGCGACATTGCTCGCCGCCACGGGCGCGGTGGCGGTCGGCGCGATCGATCCGCAGCCGGCCGCCGCGGCGTACCCCGACTCCGTCAACCCCTTCGCCATCGCGGGCGGCTTCACGGTCTACGCCCGGGAGGACGCACTGCTGCAGAACCAGGAGACGGAGGGCAGCATCGCGGTCGGCGGGACCGCGACCGTGCAGGGCAGCAGCGGGCAGTACACGATCATCCACGTGTCCGCCGGCACCGGGAACTACGATCTGCCGACGGTCGACGGCGACCCCACCCGGTTCCTCGTCGGCGAGTACAGCACCGCGAGCACCGGCATCCTCGCCATCACGAGCGCCGGCACGACCGACCCGGCGCTGTGGGGCGACCTCAAGATGGTGCAGCGCGACGGCGGCTGGCAGGCGTTCACGCGTGCCGACTGGCTGCGCCTCAACCAGAACCCCTCCAACGCCGACCAGACCCCGCTCATCGACGCGACCCACCAGCAGTATCCGGCGGATGCTGCGCCCCCGTCCGGCGCGACCGGCAACAGCAGCATCTACACGGCGAACACCTCAGACACCGCCGTCGCCGACTATGTCGAGGCGAACCGCGATGCGTCGTGGGACGAGGCGTCGAGCTGCTTCGACGACATCGCCGACCCCGCCGCCGGCGTGGGCTACCACGTCGGCGTGGCCGAGGACGCGGGCGACCGCGTCGTCCTCGAGGAGCTGAGCCCGGACCAGCCGAACATCGTGGACTACGCCGACATCGCCGGCGCGTCGCTCATCCAGTTCTCCCCCGGACCGACGCCCGGCGTGTCGAACCCTCTGGTCATCCGGGTGCCCGCGGGGACGACCGACGTGATCGGCGCGCGGGCGGATCCGCAGGGTGTGCACTCGCCGTACATCGTGTGGGACCTCTCGCAACTGACCGGTGACGTCACCGTGACCGCCGGCCAGGCCCGCATCGACGGCTCGATCTACGCACCGAACGCATCGGTCACCGTGAACGCGGCACCGCTCGACGGCCAGGTGATCGGCCAGAACGTCATCATCCAGGGCGGCGAGGTCCACTCGTTCCTCTTCTCGGGCGAGATCTCGTGCAACGACGCCAGCGGCACCTTCGTGGTGCGCAAGGCCCTGTCCGGCGGCATCGGGCCCGGCGATCTCCCCGAGGGCGCGACGTTCACCGTCAACTACCGCGCCGTGGACCCGGACGACAACGTCACCGTCGGCTCGCTCGAGGTCCCCGCCGACGGCACTCCCGTCCCCGCCGGCGAACGGTTCCCCGAGGGCACGAAGATCACCTTCGAGGAGATCACGCCCGAGACCGTCCCCGGCTGGGAGTGGGGCGACGTCGAGATCGACCCGAACCCGCTGATCGTCGGCACCGGCACCGCCCAGGTGGTCGTCACGAACACGGCGACCCGGTTGACGGGCACCTTCAGTGTCTCGAAGTCGATCGACGATGCGTCGGGCGAACCTCCGGTGCTCGAGGGTGCGGTCCCCGTCACGTGGATCGCCCGCTACGGCGGCGAGCAGATCGGCACCGGCACGATGAACGTGTCCTTCACCGGCACGCCTGCCGTCCCCGTCGACGGGAACGGCGCCCCGATCGCCTTCCCGGTGGGCGCGCGCATCATCCTCACCGAGAACCTCGACGGCATCGATCCGCCGCCGGGGTACGACTGGAGCGGGATCGGGTGGAACCCCGGGCGAACGTTCGTGATCACCGATGCCGACACGACCGTGGCCGTCGAGCTGACGAACTTCGTCACCCCGGCCGACGACGGCCGCACGATCACGATCGTGAAGTCCGCGACCGGCCCGGCCGCTGACCCGCGGTTCGGCTACGAGGTCACCTACAACACGAACCCCGCCCCTGAGCGGGCGACCCTTCCCCTGCCGGTGGGTGTGCCCCAGCTGATCGAGAACCTCGAGACGGGCGCCGAGACGCTGGAGCTCGCCGAGCTTCCGCCGACGTTCGAGGGCGACACCGTGGCGAACGTCGACGACTGGGTGCCGCCCGTCTTCCACGTCACGATCGACGGCGTGACGACTCCGTACCAGCCGGACGCGTTCGGGGACATCGTGGACATCCCGCTGCCGCCCGACTCGGAAGCCGACATCGAGATCGAGGTGACGAACGCGCTCAAGGAGGGCACCTTCACGATCTCGAAGGAGTTCGACGGCGTCCCGCCCGACCAGGTGCCCCCGGGCCTCGAGTTCACCGTCGCGTGGACGGCGTACTTCCCGACGACCGCAGCCGAGGACGTGATCCAGCGGGGCGTGCTGCGGGTCCCCGGAAACGGTGCGCCGGTCGGCCCCGTCGACGACGCGGGCGAGCCGCTGCTGTTCCCGTACGGCACCGTCGTGACGTATGAGGAGCAGGCGGCGCCGAGCATCCGGCACCTCTCCTGGCTCGGCGCCGTGTTCGACCTCGACCAGCTCACGATCGGCGTCGACGACCAGGCCGTGGTGCACGCGACGCTCACCAACGACGCGTCGCTGATCGAGGGAACGTTCCTCGTGCAGAAGAGCATGGACGGCCTCGACCCGGACGATCTCCTCGTCGACTCGTTCACGATCGACTACGTGGCGCACCTGCCGAGCCGCGACGTGCTGGTGGGCCGGTTCGAGCTTCCTGCCGACGGGACGCCGGCGGGTCCGGTCGACGGCGAAGGCAACCCGATCTTCTTCCCCATCGGCACGATCGTCAACGTCCTCGAGGAGGAGCCTGACCCGTCCGCGCTGCCAGAGGGCTACGAGTGGGGCGAGACGACGTGGAGCCCGGCGAGCTTCGTCGAGATCGGCCCCGGCGAGACACCGCCGGTGCTCGAAGTCACCAACTCGGTGGTCGCGATGACCCGCTGGGCGGTGACGAAGGTCGTCGCGGGCAACGGCGGATCGTCGGTCCCGGCGGGCACCACGTTCCCTGCCGATTGGTGGCTCAATGGCGTCGCGCAGCCCCGCATCGAGCTGGAGCCGAACGTCACGATCACGTCGCCGTACTTCCCGGTCGGCACGATCATCGAGGCCCGGGAAGCCGACCTGCCGTCGATCCCCGGAGTGGACTGGGGAACGCCGACATGGACGGTCGCCGGTGAGACACTCGTCCCCGACGAGGACGGGAAGGTCACGCTGCCGATGTCGGAGGTGCGCACGCCGCAGACGGCGGAGCTGACGCTGACCAACACGGCGAGCACACGTCCGCTTCCGGCCACGGGCGGCGGTGGGCTCTCGCCCCTCGTCCCGCTCGGAGCCGTCGGCCTGATCGCGGTGGGGCTCCTGCTGGCCATGAGACGGGCGCGACGCGCCTGACGCACGACCCCGGGCGCACACGAAGAGGGAGGGGACGGATGCCGTCCCCTCCCTCTTGGTGAATCAGCCCACCTGGGTCTCGTCCGGGGGTTCGCTCTGCTGCGCGAGCGCCGTGCGCGGACGCCACACCACGACCTCGGTCGCGCGGCGCACGCGCGTGCCGTGACGCAGCGTCACGACCGCGCCGGTGGACCCGGCGGCGAAGACACGGGCACCCGGCCGCTTCTCGAGTTCGGCGCGCATGCGGTCCTCGAGGTCGCGGACGCGGCCGTGCAGCTCCTGTACGCGGTTCTCGAGCTCGAGGATGCGCACGATCGCGGGAAGGCCGATGCCGTCCGACGACATGCGGGCCACCTCGCGCAGCTGCTCGACGTGGCGCAGCGAGTAGCGCCGTGACCCGCCCTGTGTGCGGGCGGGCACGACCAGCCCGAGCCGGTCGTACTGACGCAGCGTCTGCGGGTGCATGCCCGACAGCTCGGCGGCGACGGCGATCGCGAAGATCGGGGCATCCTCGTCGATGTCGTCCTCGGTCATCCTTCTCTCACCATCCTCCGGATGCGGGTCGCCGGGCGACCCGCATCATCGTCTAGCCCTGCGCCTTGGCCATGAGGTCGGCGCGCGGGTTCTCCTTCGACTCGAGGCTCTGGA
This sequence comes from Microbacterium sp. C23T, assembly GCF_053345975.1. Lineage (NCBI taxonomy): Bacteria > Bacillati > Actinomycetota > Actinomycetes > Micrococcales > Microbacteriaceae > Microbacterium > Microbacterium sp. C23T. The sequence continues at coordinate 54,741 of NZ_JBKFBD010000023.1, forward strand.
AGCGCTCGAGCGCTTCGCGCGCGGCCTCGTCGAGGTGCGACGGCACAGCCACCTGCACCTCGGCGAGGAGGTCGCCGGTGCCCTTGGCCGTCTCGACACCGCGGCCCTTGACGCGCAGCACGCGGCCGGACGGCGTGCCTGGGGCGACACGCAGCCGCACCGGATCGCCGCCGAGGGTCGGCACCTCGATGGTGGCGCCGAGCGCGGCCTCGGTGAACGTGACCGGCACGGTGACGCGCAGGTTGAGCCCGTCGCGCGTGAACACCGGGTGCGGGCGCACGGTCACCTGCACGACGATGTCGCCGTTCTCACCGCCGTCGGGCGAGTGACGCCCGCGGCCGCGCAGCCGGATCTTCTGCCCGTCCGAGACGCCTGCGGGGATCTTCACTTTGAACGGCTTGCCGTCCTCGCCTGCCAGCGTGATGGTCTCGCCCCTGGTCGCCGTGACGAAGTCGATCGTCGTGCGCGCCGTGACGTCGGCGCCGCGCGTCGGGCCGCCGAAGCCGCGATAACCGCCGCTCGTCTGCCCGAACCGCCCGGAGCCGAAGCCGGTGCCGCCCTGCTGCTGGTTGAACATCGCGAAGATGTCGTCGAAGTCCTCGGCGCTCTGGTAGCGCGCGCCGCGGCCCTGGTTGAACATCGAGAAGACGTCCTCGAAGCCGCCGGCGCCGCCCGGGCCGCCCGACGTGAATCGAGCGCCCGAGCCCATCGCGCGGATCTGGTCGTACTCCTTGCGCTGCTCCGCGTCGGAGAGCACCGAGTACGCCTCGCTGACCTCCTTGAACTTCGCCTCGGCGGCCGCGTCACCCTGGTTGGAGTCGGGGTGGTACTTCCGCGCGAGCTTGCGATACGTCTTCTTGAGGTCCGCCTCGCTGACGTCCTTCGAGACGCCGAGCACCGAGTAGAAGTCCTTGTCGAACCAGTCCTGACTGGCCATGGAGCCTCCTTGGGGTTACTCGGCGGGAACCGCGACGACGACCTTCGCCGGACGCAGCTCCACCGAGCCGAGGCGGTAGCCGATCTCGACGACCTCGACGATCGTGGTCTCGGTCGCGCCCGGCGTCGGCACCTGGAAGATCGCCTCGTGCTGCTGCGGGTCGAACGCCTCGCCGGCCGCGCCGTAGGTGGTGAGCCCGATGCGCTCGGCGACGCCGCGGAGCTTGTCGGCGATCGCCGCGAAGGCGGATCCCTGCTCCAGGTCGCCGTGCTTCTCGGCGCGGTCGAGGTCGTCGAGCACCGGGAGGATGCCCTTCGCGACCGCGCCCTGGGCGCGCTCGATCTCGACCTCGCGCTGCTCCTCGGTGCGGCGGCGATAGTTGGCGTACTCGGCCTGGAGGCGCTTGAGGTCGTTCAGCAGCTGCGACTCGAGGTCGGCGAGCACGGCGTCCTCGGCCGCGGCGTCGGCGTTCTGCGCGGCGCCGAGGATGTCGTCGACCGTGAGCTCGTCCTGCCCGTCCTGCGGCGCGGGGCCGGAGGCGTTCGCCTCCGACCCCACACCTTCAGGCCGAACCTCGTCGCCGTCGCCCGGTTCTTCGACCGGTTCCGGGTTGTGGTTCTTGTTCGCCATGGTTACTTCTTCTCGTCCTCTTCGTCCACGACCTCGGCGTCGACGACGTCCTCATCGGAGTCGGTCGAGGCCTGGCCGTCGCCGGCGTCGCCGGGGGCGGCATCCGGAGCGGACTGCGAGGCCTGGCTCGAGGCGTAGATGGCCTCGCCGAGCTTGCCCTGGCTCTGGTTCAGCTTGTCGAACGCGGCCTTCACGGCCTCGTCGTCCTCGCCCGCGAGCGCGGTCTTGAGAGCGTCGACGTCACCCTGCACCTCGGTCTTCACCTCGGCGGGGAGCTTGTCCTCGTTCTCCTTGATGAGCTTCTCGATCGAGTACGAGAGGGTCTCGGCCTGGTTGCGCACCTCGGCGGCCTCGCGACGCTTCTTGTCGTCGGCGGCGTGCTCCTCGGCCTCGCGCACCATGCGCTCGATGTCGTCCTTCGGCAGCGACGAGCCGCCGGTGATCGTCATCGACTGCTCCTTGCCGGTGCCCTTGTCCTTCGCGGACACGTGCACGATGCCGTTCGCGTCGATGTCGAAGGTGACCTCGATCTGCGGGATGCCGCGCGGAGCCGGCGCGATGCCGGTCAGCTCGAACGTGCCCAGCGGCTTGTTGTCGCGGGTGAACTCGCGCTCGCCCTGGAAGACCTGGATCGCGACGGACGGCTGGTTGTCGTCGGCCGTCGTGAAGGTCTCCGACCGCTTGGTCGGGATGGCGGTGTTGCGCTCGATGAGCTTCGTCATGATGCCACCCTTGGTCTCGATGCCGAGACTCAGGGGGGTCACGTCGATGAGGAGGACGTCCTTGCGCTCGCCCTTGAGGACACCGGCCTGGAGGGCGGCGCCGACGGCGACGACCTCGTCCGGGTTCACACCCTTGTTGGGCTCCTTGCCGGCTTCCTTCATCACGAGCTCCGACACCGCGGGCATGCGGGTCGAGCCGCCGACGAGCACGACGTGGTCGATGTCGCCGACCTTGATGCCGGCCTCGCGGATGACGTCCTCGAAAGGCTTCTTGGTGCGGTCGAGGAGATCCTTGGTGAGGTCCTCGAACTTGGCGCGCGTGATCGTCTCCGACAGCGACACGGGGCCCGAGTCGGTCAGCGACAGGTACGGCAGGTTCACCGACGTGCTGGTCGACGAGGAGAGCTCCTTCTTCGCCTGCTCGGCGGCCTCCTTGAGGCGCTGCAGCGCGATCTTGTCGCCCGAGACGTCGACACCGGTGGTGTCCTTGAACTGCTTGATGAGGTAGTCGACGAGACGCTGGTCCCAGTCGTCGCCGCCGAGCCGGTTGTCACCGGCGGTCGCACGCACCTGGATGGTCGAGAAGTCGTCGTCCTTGCCCACCTCGAGCAGGGAGACGTCGAACGTTCCGCCACCGAGGTCGAAGACGAGGATGAGCTCGTCCTCCTTGCCCTTGTCGAGGCCGTAGGCCAGGGCGGCCGCGGTGGGCTCGTTGATGATGCGCAGGACGTTGAGGCCCGAGATCTCGCCGGCCTCCTTGGTGGCCTGGCGCTCGGCGTCGTTGAAGTACGCGGGGACGGTGATGACGGCGTCGGTGACGGTGTCACCGAGGTACTGCTCGGCGTCGCGCTTCAGCTTCTGGAGGATGCGCGCGGAGATCTCCTGCGGCGTCCAGCGCTTGCCGTCGACGTCGAAGCCCCAGTCGGTGCCCATGTGACGCTTGACCGATGAGACGGTGCGGTCGACGTTGGTGACGGCCTGGCGCTTGGCGGTCTCGCCGACGAGCACCTCGCCGTCCTTCGTGTACGCGACCACCGACGGGGTCGTGCGGAAGCCCTCGGCGTTCGCGATGACCTTGGGCTCGCCGCCCTCGAGGACGCTCACGACCGAGTTGGTCGTACCGAGGTCGATTCCAACAGCACGTGCCATGTGTATCTCTCCTTCATAAGGGCGCAGACGGATGCTGCCACCCGAGGTTTACGGGGAAGTCTTCTCGCGGCGCACCATGAGGTTGAGTCGCGATGGCTCAACCATACGCCTGGGTCGCAGCATCCGTCAAATCAAAGTTGATACGAGACGGCTCAACTTGGCCGACGCCGTCGTCAGATCGAGTGCGCGAGGGTCTGCAGCCCGATCACGAGCAGGCCCAGGGCGAGAAGGATGCCGAGGGCGACGAGCTTCTGCACCCATGACAGCCGCGCGCGGCGGACGGCCGCCCACCCGATCACGCCGAGGGTGGCGATGTAGACGATGCTCGAGACCCGAAGCGCCGTCTCGAGGTGCATCACGTCGAGCCACGCGAGCGCGATCAGGATGCCCGGTACGACGACGGTGCCGAGCGCTCCCCCGGCGATGCGCCCGAGCACCGCGAACTCCCCGGCGCTCGGGAACTCCTGGTGCACCGCGAGGTGCGACACGATGTCCGACACGAACCCGGCGGCTGTGATGCCGACGACGCCCAGCACGAGCGCGAAGAACGCGTGGTCGGGCTCGGCGTGATCGCTCGCCGACACCACGAGCACGATCGCCAGGCCCGTGAAGGTGGCGTAGACCCGCTCCTTGAAGTAGCGGACGAACGCGTCCTCCTGACCGTCGAACTCCTCGAGTCGCCGCTGGTGCTTGCGCGAGCGCGGTCGCCCGCCGTCTCGTTCGTCGGTCATGTCGTCACCCTACGGGTGGGGGATGGATGCTGACGACCTTGGTCTCTCGCCCGTCGCTGGTCGTCAGCGCGCCGCGAGCACGTCGTCGAGCCAGTCGAGCGCACGGCGGTTGAGGAGCGACCGGTTCTGCATCGAGCAGTGACCGCCGGCGCCCTCGGCAGCCGTGAAGTCGATCACGGTGGCGTCGGGCAGGGCGGCCGCGAACGCGGGCACGCCCGCCGCGAGCGGGTCGCCCTCGGCGCGCGTGAGCAGCACCGGGCAGCGGATGTCGTCGACGCGATCGATGCGGTACTCGACGCTACGTGCGACGAAACCCTTCAGGTCCGTGACACCGTTCACCCAGAATCCGCGCTGCACGATCGACCAGCGGAGTTTGCGGTCCTGATTCACGACGCCCATCAGACGGGCTACGGCCTCGTCGTCGAGCGCACCGATGTCCGCCGCTTCCTCCTCGGTCGCGCCGAGGCGGCGGGCGAACATCGAGAGCCCGGCTCCGACGTCCTGCTGGCCGGGGTCGGCGATGCACGCGGCGATCCGAGAGTCCCCCGAGGCTGCACGTGGCGCGAGGTAGCCGCCGAGGCTCCAGCCGCTGACCGCGATGCGGCCGGGATCGACGATCGGCGAGGTCAGCGCGTGGTCGATCACCGCCGAGACCACGACCTCCCAGTCGGGGCGCATCGGCACGCCCTGCTCGAACAGCACGGCGCCCTGGCCGGGGCCGTCGAAGATCAGGCAGTGGTACCCGCGACGCAGAGCCGCCACGGCCGAGGCGAAGTACGAGTCGGTCACCGTGGCGTCGTAGCCGTTGACGAGGATCAGGAGCGGCCGCACCTCGGTCTCGCGGCCGAAGGCCGGTACGAGGTACGCGGGTACGCGCGCTTCGCCGACGGGCACTTCGGCGGGGTGGATGCCGCGCAGCGCCATTCCGGTGTCGAAGGCGCTGATCTGCCGGCGGAAGCCGTCGAGCAGACGCGGGTCGACGGGGGCGCCGAAGAGCGGGTGGTACGAGGAGGCGTAGAACGCGCTCGCCCGCAGATAGAGGTCGGACGCACCCGGCCGCCCCGCGGCCGCCGCGGCGTCGGCTTCGGCCCGGACGCGATCGCCGGCGGCGACCCAGGCGTCGAAGAACGCGCCGTCGTCCCCGTCGCCGACGGCGCGGCCGACGGCCGCGACCTCTCCGAAGTCGCCACCGCCCGCGGGTGCGTAGCCCAGCATCCAGGTGCCGAACTCGTTGTGGAAGGGATCGGTGAAGAGGGCGCCGTCCGGTGTGCTCATGCCCCTGACGCTAGGGGTACCGCGACTGCATTGTCACGCGCTCGAGAGCGCGGAACGCATGTCAGGCGCTGCCGGCATCGGCGCCTCCCGCGGACGGCGCCCCTCGCTCTGGCCCGTTGCGCCGCTCGGGCGCAGGAGGACAGAGGCCGCTGAAGCGACGGCTCAGCCGCCCAGCATCCCCTCCACCGCCTCGTTCGGCTTCGGGTCGGGCAGGCGCCGCATGCGGAAGCCGTTGAGCACGCCGAGCACCGCCGCGAGGATCGGGATGAGCAGGGCGACCTGGAGCGCGATGTGACGGGCCTCGTCGTTGATGCGGACCATCTCGTCCGAGACCTCCGGCGACTCGTCGGCGAGGAGCTCGATGAGCCCCGTGTTCGACATGAGCTCCGCATCCTCTTCGAGCACCGTGGCGACCTGCGTCTGCTGCTCGCTGGTGAGCACCGTGCTCGAGTAGGCGAGCGAGGTGAACGACACCGCGAGGGTCGCCAGCATGATGGCACCCGCGAATGCGAGACCGAACGAGAGCCCGAAGGAGCCGGCAGCCGAGTTGACGCCGGCGGCCTCGCTGACGCGCTCGTCGGAGATCGGCGAGAGGGTGAAGTTGTTCAGCTGCGAGACGAGCAGGCCGAGACCGCATCCGGTGATGATGAGCGGAATCGTGAGCCACCACCCGGTGTCGGCCACGGGCACCAGCGGCACGATGGCGATGAGTCCGACCGCGGCGAGGGAGAAGCCGAGCAGTATGAGGTTCGCGGGGCGCCCCTTCGCGCGCCGGCCGGCCCAGAGGGCGACCGCGAACATGCTGAGAGACAGCGGCGCGATCGAGAGACCGGCCTGCAGCGCGTTGTACTCGAGCACCATCTGCAGGTAGAGCGGCAGCACGATCATGGTGCCGCCGAGGGCGATCTGCTGCAGCAGCTGCCCGCTCACCCCGGTGCGGAACGGCTTCGACGCGAAGAGCGCGGGGTCGAGGAGGACCGGCTTGCCCTTCTTCTTGCGCGAGTTGAGCCACCACGCCAGCCCGCCGAGCGCGACCGCTCCGAGGCCGATGATGATGCCGACGTACCCGCCGCCCTCCTGCCACACCAGGATGCCGAGCACGACGCCGCCCATGCCGATGACGGAGAGGGCCGCGCCCACGAGGTCGATCGAGCGGTCGCCCGTGTACTTCACGTCCTTCACGAGGCCGGCGCCGAGCAGGACGATCGCGATGATGACCGCCTCGAGGCCGAAGGCCACCCGGTATGACCAGAAGGTGGTGATGAAGCCGCCGAGGAGCGGGCCGACGGCCGCGGCGATGGCGGCCGACGCACCCACCAGCGCGTAGACCCGCTTCTGGTGACCGCCGGAGAAGTTGCCGTGGATGAGCGACTGCATGGATGGGAGGAGGAGGGATGCCCCGATCCCGCCGATGACCGCCCAGAAGATGATGACGGCGGTCAGGCTCGTCGCGAACGTCATCGCGACCGCGCCGACCGCGTAGCCGCAGAGGCCCAGGATGTAGGCGAGCTTGCGCCCGATGAGGTCGCCGGTCTTGCCGCCGATGAGGATGAAAGCCGCCGAGACCAGGGCTTCGAGGGCGATCGCGCCCTGCACTCCGCTCGCCGTCGTGCCGAGCTCCTTGACCACCGCCGAGATCGAGACGTTCATGATCGACGTGTCGACCACGAGCACGAACATGGCCATGGCGAGAAGGATGGCGAGACGACCGTTGAACTTCGTCTCGGGCGAGGAATCCCCTGTCATGAACGAAGCAAACCACCGCGGTGCTTCTGAGCGCTACCTTGATTCCGCACCAGTTCACCGAAGGGCCCTAGTGTGACGAACATGAGCTCTCCCGCCCCCGGCTCCGACGAGCCCGGCACGCCGTCGCAGCCTGCTTCTCCGGCGGAGCCCGGCGCCTCGACCGAGCACATGCTGTCGACCGCGGCCCTCAACACCGAGGGTCTCGACGACACGCCGGTGCCCCGTCGGCGCGTGTTCGCATGGGCGCTCTGGGACTGGGCGACGCAGCCCTTCAACTCGGTGATCCTGACCTTCGTCTTCGTCTCGCTGTATCTCGTCTCGGACGCGTTCCTCCCGGCCGACGTCGCCCGGCAGAACGCGAACGGCGACATGGTCTGCTCGAGCGCCGCCGACGCCGGCACCGCGTACTGCGGCGCCCTGGCCGATCTGTCGGAGTGGTACGGCTGGGTCACCTTCGCCGCCGGCATCCTGATCCTCCTGCTCGCCCCGGTGCTGGGCCAGCGGGCCGACGCCGCGGGCACGAAGAAGCGCTGGGTGGTCGGCGCGACCGCGGTGCTGGCGCTCCTGCAGTTCGCGCTCTTCTTCGTGTACTCCGAGCCGCAGTTCTTCTGGCTCGGCGCGATCCTCGTCGCCCTCGGGTCGGTCTCGTCCGAGATCGCGGGTGTCAACTACAACGCGATGCTCGTGCAGGTCTCGACGCCGAAGACGATCGGCCGCGTCAGCGGGCTCGGCTGGGGCATGGGCTACATCGGCGGCATCATCGCGCTCGCGATCGTGGTCGTCCTCAACCAGTTCGACTGGTTCGGCCTCGACGTGTCGGACGGCCTCGCCTACCGCCTCATCGCTGTCGGCGCGGCGGTGTGGACGATCGTGTTCGCGCTGCCGTTCGTCTTCCTCGTGCCGGAATCGCCGGCCGACCCGGGCCGGAAGAAGGTCGGGTTCTTCGAGGGCTACGTCGTGCTGGTCCGCGACATCATCGCGCTCTTCCGCGAACACCGGCCGACCTTCTGGTTCCTCATCGCGAGCGCCGTCTACCGCGACGGCCTCGCCGGCGTCTTCGCGTTCGGCGGTGTGCTCGCCGCGGTGTCGTTCGGGTTCAGCGCCACCGAGGTCATCGCGTTCGGCATCGCCCTGAACCTCGTCGCGGGCGTCTCGACGATCATCGCCGGCCGCCTCGACGACCGCTTCGGCGCACGCGCGGTCATCATCACCGCGCTCACGATCCTCATCGTCAGCGCCCTGTTCGTCTTCTTCCTCCGCGAAGGCGGCAAGCCGGTGTTCTGGGTGGGCGGCATCATCCTGTCGGCCGCCGTCGGACCGGCGCAGGCGTCGAGCCGGTCGCTGCTCGCACGTGTCACGCCGACCGGGATGCAGGGCGAGGTCTTCGGCCTCTACGCGACCACCGGCCGCGTGATGAGCTTCCTCTCGCCGCTGCTGTGGGCGACGTTCATCGGTGTGTTCGGGGCCACGCACTACGGCATCCTCGGCATCGTGATCGTGCTGCTCGTCGGGCTCCTGCTCCTGCTCCCCGTCAAGCTGCGACCCAAAGACATCGCCGGCTGATCTCTCCGGGTCCGCCGCGCCGATCGCGACAGCCGTCGCATCGGATACCCTCGCTTTCGGGCAGCATGCGCACGGGGGGTCGTCGCGCACGCGCGCCTCACCTCGCCGAACCCGAGAGGCACCGTGACGACCCCGCTGATCCAGCGCCAACGCGCCGAGCGCCTGCGCGCCGCGCGTCACCGTCGTGCGGTCGGCTACTGGTGGGTGCTGATCGGGTGGCTGCTGTCGCTGTGGATCGGCACGTCGGTCGTGCCGCACGACTGGCTGCACGCGCCGGCACTGTTCGGACACCTGGCTTCGGTGATCGTGGGGCTCGGGGCTGCGGTGCTGCTCGAGATGAGCGGGCTGCTCTGGATGCTGCGCCGCACCTCTCTCGACGACCTCCGCCGCACGGAGCCCGCGGTGACGGCCCTCGCGTGGCTGGGCATCGCGGGCTTGCTCGCGACCGGCGCGTTCCTCCAGCCCGACCTTTCGCAGCCGCTCACCGCCGTCAAGATGATCGCCGTGCTCGTCGCCGCGATGAACGGCGTCGCGATGACGAGGCTGACCGATGAACTCGATCGGCTGCCCGGTGCGGTGCGCTTCTCGTCGCTGCCGGCCCGGTTGAAGTTGTGGTGCGTCTGGAGCGCCGTCGTATCGCAAACTGCCTGGTGGACGGCAGTTCTGATCGGCATGCTGAACACCGCTTCACGGTGATCTCACGGTTTTCTCGCGCTCGTCTCGCAAGTTCACTCGGACTAGGCTGTCGCCAGACCGGACTACCCGGCCGGTGACCCCCCGCCCGGCTTCACGGCCGCACCCGCTTTTGAGGATGCTCCCATGCGCGATGGAACGCGCGGCGACGAGGACGTCCCCGGCCCCCGCAGGGGCCAGACCTCCGACCCGAAGACAACACCGACGCCCTCGGCCTCTTCGCCGACCCCTTCTCCCACCTTCTCGACCGCCGCTGCGGCCTCGAAATCCACGAAGCCGTCCGCGATCGACGAGCGCCGCGAGCGCCGTCGCAAGCGCCGCCGTCAGGCGATCATCGCGACGACCATCGTCGGCATCGTCGTGCTGGTCGGCTCGATCGGCACGGTGTCGTACGCGATCATCTCCAACCTCGCCGGCGCCGAGCAGCCGGCCGCCGGCCCTGCTCCCGAGGCACCCGTGGTCGCCGAGCCGATCGTCTTCCCCGAGGACGAGCCGGCCGCCACCGCCGGAGCGGAGCCGTGCGCGACGGTCAACGTGCTGTCGTCGTTCGAGAACGCAGAGATGGTCGAAGGACTCGCGGCCGCGTACAACAGCCAGCCGCGCAACGTGGCCGGCTCGTGCGTGACGGTGACGACCAGCCGCGAGAAGTCGGGTGTGGCCGCCGCCGTCGTCGCGAGCGGCTTCCCGAACCTCGCCGACGACCAGAAGCCCACCGTGTGGCTGCCCGACTCGTCGACGTGGGTCGACGTCGCGCAGGCCGACGGCGCCACCAACCTTCGCGCCGAGGGCACGAGCGTCGCGGCCTCCGACATCGTGCTCGCCATGCCCGAAAACCTCGCGTCCGCGATCGGATGGGATGCCGAGGCGCCGACGTGGGCCGAGATCTTCGAGTCGGCGGGCGACCCCGATCTGTGGAGCGGCCTCGGCCACCCCGAATGGGGCGCGTTCAAGCTCGGAAAGACGAGCCCGCTCGTCGCGACGAGCGGCGAGGCCGCCATGTTCGCGTCCTACGGCACCGCCGCGGGATCGATGACGGACTTCACCGCCGCCCAGGTCCAGGACCCCGCCGTGCAGGCGGAGGTGCACGCGAACGAGAACGCGACGAGCCACTACATGGCCACGCCCGAGCACTTCCTCTGGCACGCGCGCCAGGCCGAGGCATCCGGTTCCAGCGCCGACTTCCTCTCGGCGGTCATCGTCGACGAGAAGTCGGTGTGGGACTACAACCGCGGCATCACGAGCCGCGACGGCATCACGCGCACGCAGGCCGACCCGCCGGCGGAGCAGCTCGTGCCGATCTATCCGGCCGACGGCTACTACACCGCCGACAACCCGGTGATGCGCCTCACGGGCGCGTGGATCGACCCGGTCGAGTCGGAGGCGGCGGCGGACTTCATCCGCTTCACGCACACCGCGCAGGGTCAGGCGGCTGTGCGCGCCGCGGGCTACCGCGACCTCAACCGCGACCTCGACGAGGGCGTGCAGCAGGTCGGGCAGCTCGACGGCGACCAGGGCGGCACGCTCGCCTTCCCCGGCGCCGACGTCGTCACCGCCGTGCAGGCGTCCTTCCCCGACGTCCGCAAGCGCGCGAACGTGCTCTTCCTCCTCGACGTGTCGGGGTCGATGGACGAGCCCATTTCTGCGAGCGACACGAAGCTCACCCAGGCCCGGAAGGCGATCGAGGCGGCCCTCGGCCACTTCACGAACGGCGACGACGTCGGGCTCGCGGCCTTCGCGCAGGCGCCTGACGGGGCCATGGTGCCCGGGCTCGTGTCTCCGGTCGCCGACATCGGCTCGTCGCGCGACGGCTTCCTCGGCGCGCTCGGCAGCCTCACCTCGATGGGCGACACCCCGCTCTACCAGGCGGTCGACACCTTCGCCGCGCAGCAGGCGGCGTCGTGGTCGAGCGACCACATCAACGCCATCGTGCTGCTCTCGGACGGCGAGAACGACGCCCCGAACGCGCCGACGATCAGCGCCGACCAGATGCTCGCGAACCTGAAGGACATGCACCACGCCACGCCGGTGCTCATCTTCACGCTGGCCTACGGCGCCGACGCCGACGTGGCGACGCTGCAGTCCATCTCGAGCGCGACCGGCGCCCACTACTACGACGCGACCGACCCGTCGAAGCTCGAGGCGGTGCTCGGCGACCTCGTCACCAGCTTCTGATCCCTCCCGAGGCGGTCGAGTCGAGCTCCACCTGGCTCATTCCGCCGCGTCGGCGGCGCTGGGCGACGATTCGCGTCAAATGGAGGGCAGGCCGCCGCGCTCGGTGGGCGCGATCGGGCGCCTGAGAGACGGATGGCGGCGGAATGCGCCCACTGAGTCCGCAGGTCAGGCGCCGGGCCAGGAGTCCGCGAGCTTCGTCAGCAGGCGGGCGAGCTCCGCGCGCTCCTCGTCGGTGAAGGCGGCGAGCGCCGCGTCGATGGCCTCGCGCCGCTCACCGCGGAATCCGCGCACCAGACGGGTTCCGGCATCCGTCAGCGCGACCCGCGTGCGGCGGGCGTCGTCGGGGTCGGCCTCGCGCCGCACCAGGTCGAGCTCGACGGACTGCTGCACGAGCCGCGACGCCCGCGGCTGATCGACGCCCACCGCGTCGGCGATCTCCCCGACCGAGAGCGGATGGGATGCTGCGGCCAGCGCCTCGAGCAGCCTCATACGCGCGGGGCCGCCGAAGCGGCCGCCTCCCCCTGCCCACGGCGGTGCGCCGAAGCCGGGGCCCGGTCCCCCGCGACCCCACGGACCACGGCCGCCGAAGCCGTGCACCGTGCCGTCGGCGTGGACGTGCTCCCCGCCATCGCCGCTGTGCCCATGCGGCCCGGCATGCCCGTGCGCATGCGGGCCCGCGCCATGCGGGCCGGCACCCTCCATCCACGGCGGACGGGGGCCTCGTCGTCCGCGGAGGCGGGCGAGGGCGGCGGCGATCGCGTCGGACGGGTCGTCGGGAGTGGACGGCATGCCTTCCAATTTACATGCGACTTGACATGGATCTGAAATGCATGTCACACTGCATGTACATGCACTTCGACATGTATCACCCGGCGGCCCTCCGAGCCGCCCCCGAAAGGACTTCCCCATGAACGACATCAATGACAGCGAAGAGAACCAGACCCCCACCGAGAAGCGTCCGCTCGGCTATTGGCTGCGTGCGGTCGACGGCCTGCTGACGCGCGAGTTCGCGACGGCGCTCGAGGCCGAGGGCATGACGCGACGCGACTGGATGGTGCTGAACGTGCTGTCCGGCGACGTCGACGCGCCCGAGTTCCGTGAGCGTCTCGCCCGCAAGGGCAAGCGCCTCCGCGGCCTCGAGGAGCGCGGCTGGGTCGAGGAGCAGGGCGACGGAACGTGGGTCCTGACCGACCTCGGCCGCTCCGAGAAGGAGCGCATCGGCGCGATCGTCGACGGACTCCGCGCCCGTGTGGTCGCCGCCGTCGGCGACGACGACGCCTACGCAGCTTTGACCGGCTCGCTCGAGGCCATCGCCCGCGAGCTCGGCTGGGACGAGAACGCCACCGGCCGCGAGCGCGGTTTCGGCGGCTTCGGACGCCCCGGGTTCGGCCCCGGCTTCCGTCCGGGCTTCGGTCCGGGCTTCGGTGGCTTCGGCCCTGGGTTCGGCGGGCGCCCGCGTCCGTTCGACCCCGGCGTGCACGACGGCTACGGCCGCAACCGCCACCGCGGCTTCGCGCCCGGGCGTCCCGGCCACCCGGCCGAGCGCTTCGACGAGCCCATGCGCGGCTACGGCGACGAGGGCTGCCACGGCCACCACCCGCACGCCGGCCACAGCCACCACGACCACGATGGCCACGGCCACGGAGGCCACGGAGGCCACGGCCACCACGGCCACCACGGCCACCACGGCGACCACGGTCGCGGAGGCCGGCGCACGCAGCAGGCGTACGAGCGCGGTTTCGACGCCGGGTTCTCCCGCGGCCGGGAGTCCGGCGCGGCCTGAGCCGCAGCATCCACTCGCCCCGAAGGGTGGTCCCGCACATGCTGGGACCACCCTTCGGCGTTTCCCGCTTCCTCAACTGAGGTGCATCGCCGAGATGAGGAGCCAAGTCCTCTTCCGGCTCCTCGTCTCGGCGGAGATCCTCAACTGAGGATGCGAGGTCATGGCGGCCGACGATTCGCCGTCACACGCGCGTCACACGCGCGGGGCACAATGGGCCACATGACCCGGCCCGCACTCCTCGCCATCTCTCACGGCACGTCATCGCCGGCGGGGCAGGCCGCGGTCGCGGCGCTGGTCGACGCGGTCGCGCGGCGGCTGCCCGAGGTCACGGTGCGACTCGGGCACGTGGACGTGCAGCAGCCGGATGTCGCGGCATCCCTCGACGCGATCCCGGAGGGCACCCCCGTCGTCATCGTGCCGCTGCTGCTCTCGGCGGGATACCACGTGCGGGTCGACCTCATCGAGCAGTCCGCGGGACGCGACGGCGTCGTCATCGCTCCGGCGCTCGGCCCCGATCCGCGGCTCGTCGACGCGCTCCTCGCGCGCCTCGGCACGGTCGGTTCCGACGACGCCCTCGTCCTCGCCGTGGCCGGCTCGAGCGACGACCGCGCGAACGAGGACTGCCGCGAGATCGGACGGATGCTGAGCGCCCGGCTCGACCGCGATGTCACGGTCGGCTTCCTCGCCGCTGCCGACCCCCGCGTCGACGTCGCCGTCGCAGACGCCGGAACGAACGCCGAGCGCGTCGTCGTGGCCGACTATCTCCTCGCCCCGGGCTACTTCCACGACCTCGCCGTGCGGCTCGCGGCGGGAGCCCCCGTCGCGCCGCCGCTTCTCGGCGACGACGAGCCCCCGGCAGCTCTCGTCGACATCGTGGTCGATCGCTACAACGAAGCCGCGAAGTAGTCGGACCGAGTCCACAAAGGCCCGCAGCCGCAACTGTGTGACGCACCGTTACGTCGGTTAACGCCTCTTGACGCTCGGATAGGTCACACGCACGACCGCTTCTAGCCTCACGGAATGGACTCGATAGGGTCCCGCCCGGGGGACGCCCCGGGATTCACCCCGGAGGCCACCGTGACCATCAGCGACACCGAAGCGCGCGCAGCCGCAGAACGCCCGCGCGCGGCCGTGCGCCCGCCGCGCCCGTCGTCGAAGCCGAACGGCCAGTGGAAGGTCGACGGCACGACCCCGCTCAACGGCAACGAGGAGTGGAAGCAGGTCGACAACGGCCTGAGCGTGCGCGACCGCATCGAGAACATCTACTCGAAGGGCGGGTTCGCGTCGATCGACCCGACCGACCTGCACGGCCGCTTCCGCGTGTGGGGGCTCTACACGCAGCGCAAGCCCGGCATCGACGGCGGCCGCACCGCGACCCTGACCCCCGAAGAGCTCGAGGACGAGTACTTCATGATGCGCGTGCGCATCGACGGCGGCCAGCTCACCACCGAGCAGCTGCGCGTCATCGCCGGCATCTCGAACGACTTCGGCCGCGGCACCGCCGACATCACCGACCGCCAGAACATCCAGCTGCACTGGATCCGCGTCGAGGACGTGCCCGAGATCTGGCGCCGCCTCGAGGCGGTCGGCCTCGGCACCACCGAGGCGTGCGGCGACGTGCCCCGCGTCATCCTCGGCTCGCCGGTCGCCGGCATCTCGGCCGACGAGCTCATCGACCCGACGCCGCAGATCGACGAGATCACGTCGCGCTTCATCGGCGACGAGTCGCTCGCGAACCTGCCGCGCAAGTTCAAGTCGGCCATCACCGGCCACCCGAGCCAGGACGTCGTGCACGAGATCAACGACGTCGCGTTCGTCGCCGTCGAGCACCCCGAGCTCGGCATCGGCTACGACCTGTGGGTCGGCGGCGGCCTCTCGACCACCCCGCGCCTCGCGGAGCGCCTCGGCGTCTTCGTCGCGCCGGAGCGAGTGGCGGAGGCCTGGCACGGCGTCGCACAGATCTTCCGCGACTACGGCTACCGGCGCCTGCGCAACAAGGCGCGCCTCAAGTTCCTGCTCGCCGAGTGGGGCGCCGAGAAGTTCCGTCAGGTGCTGCAGGACGAATACCTCGGCTATGAGCTGCCCGACGGCCCCGCCGCCCCCAAGCCGCTGACGCAGGGCGACCACGTCGGCGTGCACAAGCAGAAGGACGGGCTCTCGTACATCGGCGCGACGCCGATCGTCGGCCGCGTCTCGGGCCCGACCCTCGCGAAGCTCGCGGATCTGGTCGAGGCCCACGGCTCGACGCGCCTGCGCACGACGCCGCACCAGAAGCTCGTGTTCCTCGACATCCCCGACGAGAACGTCGAGCCGTTCATCGCGGGCCTCGACGAGCTCGGCCTGTCGGCACGGCCGAGCCTCATCCGCCGCGGCACGATCGCGTGCACCGGCATCGAGTTCTGCAAGCTGGCGATCGTCGAGACCAAGGCGTACGCGACGGCGGCGGTGCTCGACCTCGAGAAGCGTCTCGAGCAGTTCGAGCTGCCGCATCCGATCTCGCTCCACGTCAACGGCTGCCCCAACTCCTGCGCCCGCATCCAGACCGCCGACATCGGCCTCAAGGGCCAGCTCGTCACGATCGACGGCGAGCAGGTGCCGGGCTACCAGGTGCACCTCGGCGGCGGGCTCGTGAACGCCGACCGCGACGACGCCGGTCTCGGCCGCACCGTGCGGGGCCTGAAGGTCGCCGCCGACGGGATCGCCGACTACACCGAGCGCGTGGTCAAGCGGTTCCTCGCCGAGCGCGACGTCACCGCCGACGAGACGTTCGCCCAGTGGGCGCACCGCGCCGACGAGGAGGCCCTCCAGTGACCGTCTCCCTCGCCCCCCGCGTCGCCGTCAAGCGCACCCGCGAAGAGCTGCAGGCGCTCGCCGAGCAGGGCAACCTCGAGCTCGGCAGCCTCACCGATCACGAGGCATCCGCTGCCGAAGTGGTCGCGTGGGTCGCACGCAACTTCGGGACGGAGGCTGCCGCCGTCGCCTGCTCGATGGCCGATGCCGCACTCCCCCACCTCGTGGCGGAGCAGCTGCCCGGCGTAGACGTGCTCTTCCTCGACACCGGCTACCACTTCACCGAGACCTACGCGACGCGCGACGAGGTGCAGCGCGCGCTCGACGTGCGGATCGTCGACATCACCCCCGACCAGACCGTCGCCGAGCAGGATGCCGAGTTCGGCGCGAAGCTCTTCGAGCGCGATCCCGGCCTGTGCTGCGCGCGCCGCAAGGTGGCGCCGTTGCAGGACGCGCTCGGCGGATACGAGCTGTGGTTCACGGGTGTGCGCCGCGACGAGGCGCCGACCCGCACGAACACGCCGCTGGTGACGTGGGACGAGCGCAACGGACTCGTCAAGGTGAACCCCGTCGCGGCGTGGAGCTTCGACGACGTGCTCGAGTACGCCGCCGCGCACAAGGCTCCGGTGAACCTGCTGGTCGGCTTCGGCTACCCCTCGATCGGCTGCGAGCCGTGCACGAAGCCGGTCGCGCCCGGCGAAGACCCCCGATCCGGCCGCTGGGCCGGCTCGGCCAAGACCGAATGCGGGCTCCACGAATGACCGGAACGATCGCCGCCCCCACCGCGCTCTCGACCCTCGACCTGCTCGAGGCCGAGGCCATCCACGTCATCCGCGAGGTCGTCGCCGAGTTCGAGCGGCCCGTGCTGCTGTTCTCCGGCGGCAAGGACTCGGTCGTCGTGCTCCACCTCGCGACGAAGGCGTTCGCGCCCGGCAAGGTGCCCTTCCCCGTGCTGCACGTCGACACGGGCCACAACTTCCCCGAGGTCATCGCCTTCCGCGACGAGACCGTCGAGCGTCTCGGCATCCGTCTCGAGGTCGCGAGCGTGCAGGACTACATCGACGACGGCCGCCTGCAGGAGCGCGCCGACGGCACCCGCAACCCGCTGCAGACGCTGCCGCTGCTCGACGCGATCGCCGCCGGCCGCCACGACGCCGTCTTCGGCGGCGCCCGTCGCGACGAGGACAAGGCCCGTGCCAAGGAGCGCATCATCTCGCTGCGCGACGAATTCGGCCAGTGGGACCCGCGCAACCAGCGCCCCGAGCTCTGGAGCCTGTACAACGGCCGCCACACGCCCGGTCAGCATGTGCGCGCGTTCCCCATCTCGAACTGGACCGAGCTCGACGTCTGGCGCTACATCGAGCGCGAGGGCATCGCGCTGCCGCCGCTGTACTTCGCGCACGAGCGCGACGTGTACGCCCGTGACGGCATGTGGCGCCCCGTCGGCCCGTTCTCGCCGCCGCGCGAGAACGAGACCGTCGAGCGCCGCACGGTGCGCTACCGCACGGTCGGCGACATGAGCTGCACCGGAGCGGTGGAATCGGATGCTGCGGACCTCGCCGCGATCGTCGCCGAGGTGGGCATCTCCACGATCACCGAGCGCGGCGCGACGCGCGCCGACGACCGCCTCAGCGAGGCGGCCATGGAGGACCGCAAGAAGGACGGGTACTTCTGATGACCGCGACCACACTCGCCCCCGCACACACTTTGGCCGCGCAGCCGACGCTGTTCCGGTTCGCCACGGCGGGCTCGGTCGACGACGGCAAGTCGACGCTCGTCGGCCGTCTGCTGCACGACTCGAAGGCGATCCTCGCCGACCAGCTCGAGCAGGTCGCCCGCACGTCGGCCGACCGCGGCTTCGCGCACGGCGCGTTCGACTTCGCCCTCCTCACCGACGGCCTGCGTGCCGAGCGCGAGCAGGGCATCACGATCGACGTCGCGTACCGCTACTTCTCCACGGGCGCACGGTCGTTCATCCTCGCCGACTGCCCCGGGCACGTGCAGTACACGCGCAACATGGTCACCGGTGCGACGACGGCTGACGCCGTGATCGTGCTCGTCGACGGCCGCAAGGGCGTGCTCGAGCAGACGAAGCGGCACCTCGCCGTGGTCGCCCTGCTGCGCGTGCCGCACGTCATCGTCGCCGTCAACAAGATCGATCTCGTCGGCTTCTCGCAGGAGACGTTCGCGGAGGTGGCCGCCCAGGCCGAAGCCGTGGCCGCCGAGCTCGGCATCGAGGATCTGCACGTCATCCCGGTGTCGGCCCTCGAGGGCGACAACATCGTCGACCGCTCGGAGCGCACGCCCTGGTACGAGGGTCCCGCGCTGCTCGAACTGCTCGAGACCCTTCCCGCCGCCGATGACACCGAGCGGGAGCTCGAGCCGTTCCGCCTCCCGGTGCAGCTCGTCCTGCGCCCGCAGGGCGGCCTCGCCCCCGGCATCGACCCCGCCGAGGCGGAGCGCCTGCGCGACTACCGCGCCGTCGCCGGCCGCATCTCGAGCGGCGTCGTGCGCGTGGGCGACCGGGTCGAGGTCTTCCCGGGCGGCTCGGCGACGACGGTCACCGGCATCCGTGCCGCCGGCGCCGAGGTCGAGGAGGCCACGGCCCCGCAGTCCGTCTCCCTCGAGTTCGACCGCGACATCGACACCGCGCGCGGCGCGCTCGTCGTCGCCGCCGGCACGCTCCCGGCGGGCCGCCGCGAGTTCGATGCCGAACTGTTCCAGCTCGACGCGCGGGCGCTGACCCCCGGCATCCGTGTCCTCGTCAAGCACGGCACCGCGACCGTGCAGGCCATCGTCGCGCAGATCGAGTCGCGCTACGACCTCGATGCGCTCACCCACGGGCCGGCGCAGACCCTCGAGACCAACGACATCGGCCGCGTGCGGCTGCGGCTGGCGGCAGACCTGCCGCTCGAGCCGTATGCCGCCAGCCGCCACGGGGGCTCGTTCCTCGTGATCCATCCGTCCGACGGCGCGACGCTCGCCGCCGGCATCGTGCGCGACTGATCTGTCGCGCACACCACCCACTGAGCAACACCCGAACTAAGGAGGCGACACCGTGAACAAAATCCGCACTGCGACCGCAATCACAACCCTGGGACTCGTGGCAGCGATGATGGCCGGCTGCGCCTCCGCTGCGGCGAGCCCGAGCGAGAGCGGCGACAGCGCGCCGGTGAGCGAGCTGCGGCTCGGCTACTTCGCGAACGTCACGCACGCACCTGCGCTCGTCGGCCTCGAAGAGGGCATGTTCGATGACGCCCTCGGCGACATCGACGTCACGACGCAGGTCTTCAACGCCGGACCGGCCGCGATCGAGGCGCTCTCGGCGGGCGCGATCGATGCGACGTACATCGGTCCGAACCCGTCGATCAACACGTTCATCCAGTCCGGCGGCGAGTCCGCGCGTATCGTCGCCGGTGCCGCCACCGGCGGCGCGGCGCTGGTCGTCCGCGACGGCATCGACGACGCGGCCGACCTCGAGGGCACCACGATCGCGACGCCCCAGCTCGGCAACACGCAGGACGTCGCCGCGCGCGTCTGGCTGAAGGACGAGGGCTTCGAGACCGACACCGCGGGCGGCGGCGACGTGCACATCACGCCGACCGAGAACGCGCAGACGCTGACGCTGTTCCAGCAGGGCCAGCTCGACGGTGCGTGGCTGCCCGAGCCGTGGGTGTCGCGCCTCATCATCGACGCCGGTGCGCACGTGCTGCAGGACGAGGCCGACCTCTGGGAGGACGGCGAGTTCCCGACGACCGTGCTGCTGGTGCGCAAGCAGTTCCTCGACGAGCACCCCGACGTCGTCGCCGACCTGCTGAAGGGCCACGAGGCCGCCGTGCAGTGGATCGCCGACAACCCCGACGAGGCGCCTGCCGTCATCAACGACAAGATCGAGAAGGACACCGGCAAGCCGCTGGCCGACGACGTCATCGCCCGTGCGCTCGAGCACGTGTCGTTCTCAGTCGACCCGCACGCCGACACGTTCGAGACGCTCGTCGAGAACGGCATCGAGGCCGGCACCCAGAAGAAGGGGTCGATCGAGGGTCTCTTCGATCTGCGCCTGCTCAACAAGCAGCTCGAGGCCGAGGGCGCTGACACCGTCTCGGCAGCAGGGCTCGGCGAGGACTGAACATGAGCACCGCTCCCGCCTCCGCCTCCGGGTCCGCGCACGCGGTCCCGGGGGCGGGCGCGCCCACCCACTCCGGCACGCCGGCGCCGGCGGGCACGACCAAGCCGCTGGCGCCCAGCTTCGACAGCGTCACGCCGGTGCCCGTCGCGGCCCCCGCGCCCACGCCCGCCGTGCGCATCGACGGCGTCTCCAAGCGCTTCGGCACCGGGCCCGTCGTGCTCGAGGACGTGTCGCTGGACATCGCCCCCGGCGAGTTCGTGTGCCTGCTGGGCGCGTCGGGATGCGGCAAGTCCACCCTCCTGAACCTCGTCGCGGGTCTCGACAAGCCCAGCGCGGGCCGCATCGAGACGCCCGCCGAGGGCTCGGCCGTGATGTTCCAGGAGTCGGCGCTCATGCCGTGGCTCACGGCCCGCAAGAACGTCGAGCTCGCACTGCGCCTCCGTGGTGTGGCCCGCGGCGAGCGTCGCGAGAAGGCGCTCGCCCTGCTCGACACCGTGAACCTGGCGGATGCCGCCGAGAAGCGCCCGCACGAGCTCTCGGGCGGCATGCGCCAGCGGGTCGCGCTCGCGCGCGCCCTCGCCCAGGACCGGCCGGTGCTGCTGATGGACGAGCCGTTCGCCGCGCTCGACGCCATCACGCGCGACCTCCTCCACGAAGAGCTCGAGCGCGTGTGGCGCGCGACCGGCCGCACCATCGTGTTCGTCACGCACAACGTGCGCGAGGCGGCCCGCCTCGGCCAGCGCGTCGTGCTGCTGGGCAGCCGTCCCGGCCGCGTCGTGCAGCAGTGGCAGATCACGAAGACCACCGGACGCCGTATCGAGTCGCCCGAGGTCGCCGCCCTCTCGGTGGAGATCACCGACCAGCTGCGGAAGGAGATCCGCCGCAATGCCGCATGACACCCTGACCGTTTCGAAGACGGATGCCGCAGCATCCGCTCATTCCGACGACCTCCGTTCGCTCGAAGCCGGGCTCGACCGGCTCCAGACCGACGCCGAGCGCGGCCCGAGCCGCTGGCGCCAGTTCGCCGCGAGCGTCGTGCCGCCGATCGTCTTCGTCATCCTGCTGATCGTCGTCTGGCAGCTGTACGTCGTCATCGCGCAGCCGCGGCCCGACATCATCCCCGGCCCGGCGGACGTCGCTGCGGCCCTCGCGCAGGCATGGGACTCCGGCCGCCTGCAGGAGGCCGTCACCACGAGCCTCGAGCGCGGCATCATCGGCTTCCTCATCGCGATCGTCGTCGGCACGCCCATCGGCCTGCTGCTCGCCGAGGTGCGCCCCATCCGCCGCGCCGTCGGACCGATCATCTCGGGCCTGCAGGTGCTCCCGTCGGTGGCGTGGGTGCCCGCCGCCATCATCTGGTTCGGCCTCTCGGACGCCACCGTCTACTTCGTGATCCTCATGGGCGCGATCCCCTCGATCGTCAACGGCCTCATCGCAGGCATCGACCAGGTGCCGCCGCAGCTGCGCCGCGTGGGCACCGTGCTGGGCGCGTCGCGCTGGCAGCTCGCGACCGCGGTCATCCTCCCCGCCGCACTCCCCGGCTACCTCGCCGGCCTCAAGCAGGGCTGGGCGTTCTCCTGGCGCTCGCTGATGGCCGCCGAGATCATCGCGATGGGCGGCACGATCGGCTTCGGCCTCGGCTCGATGCTGCAGAACAACCGCGACCTCGCCGACCTCGCCGGTGTGCTCGGCACGATCCTCGTGATCCTCGCGATCGGCGTGCTCATCGAGCTCGTCTTCTTCGGACCGCTCGAGCGACGGATGCTGAAGCGCCGGGGCCTGCTCATCTCGGGAGGTTCGCGATGAGCGCTGCAGGCAAGGTCTGGCTCGTCGGGGCCGGCCCCGGTGACGCAGGCCTGCTCACCGTGAAGGGCCTCCGCGCCCTCGAGGCGGCCGACGTCATCGTCGCCGACCGGCTCGGCGCGCGCGCCGTGCTCGACGGCCTCAAGGCCGACGGGGTGGAGCTGCGCGCCGAGGTCGTCGACGTGGGCAAGCGCCCCGGTCACCACGCCGTGCCGCAGGACGCCATCAACGCGCTGCTCGTGCACCTCGGGCAGGAGGGCAAGACCGTCGTCCGCCTCAAGGGCGGCGACCCGTACGTCTTCGGCCGCGGCGGCGAGGAGCTGCACGCCTGCCAGGAGGCCGGCGTGCCCGTCGAGGTCGTGCCCGGCATCACCAGCGCGATCTCGGTGCCCGCGATCGCCGGCATCCCGCTCACCCATCGCGGCGTGGCGACGGCCTTCACCGTGGCCACCGCGCACGACCAGATCGAGTCGCTCGGCGGCGGCCGCGACCACACCGTCGTGCTGCTCATGGGCATCGGCACCCTCGCGAACTCCGCGATCACGCTGGCCCGCGGCGAGCGCGGTGCGGACTGCCCCGTCGCCGTCGTGGAGGACGGGTACGGACCCCGCCAGCGGGTCACCGTCGGCACACTCTCGACCATCGCGCACCAGGCCGCGGAACGAGGCATCCGTTCCCCCGCCGTCGTGGTCGTCGGCGACGTCGTCCGGCTCAGCCCGTACGCGCCCGCCGAACTCGCGACCCTCGATCTGTCCCAGTACGACCCGCTCACCCCGCCGCGGCGCGCCTGACGGCCGCCCCCGCGCTCTCCGCCTGACCCGAAAGAAACCACAGTGACTTCTTCGAGCCTCCAGAACCTCCGCGTCGCGATCGTCGGCGCCGGTCCCGCCGGCATCTACGCGGGCAACATCCTCAGCAACTCGGTCGTCGAGGCCGGCGGCACCGTCGCCATCGACCTGTTCGAGTCGCTCCCCGCGCCCTACGGACTGATCCGCTACGGCGTCGCCCCCGACCACCCACGCATCAAGGGCATCGTCAACTCGCTGCACGAGATGCTGGATGCCGGCACCACGCGCTTCATCGGCAACGTCGAGGTCGGCCGCGACATCTCGATCGACGAGCTGCAGGAGCGCTACGACGCCGTCATCCTCGCCACCGGCGCGATCCGCGACGCCGCGCTCGACATCCCCGGCATCGACCTCGAGGGCTCGTACGGCGCCGCCGACTTCGTCGCGTGGTTCGACGGGCACCCCGACGTCCCGACCGAGTGGACGCTCGACCAGCGCGAGGTCGCCGTCATCGGCAACGGCAACGTCGCGCTCGACGTCGCCCGTGTGCTCGCCAAGCACGCCGTGGACCTGCGTTCGACCGAGATCGCCGACAACGTGCTCGCAGGCCTCGAGGCCTCGGCCGTCACCGACGTGCACGTGTTCGGCCGCCGCGGCCCCGCCGACATCAAGTTCACGCCGATCGAGCTGCGCGAGCTCGGCGAGGTGCCGAACGTCGACATCGTCGTGCACGACGAGGACTTCGCCTACCTCGAGGGCCTCATGCCGTCGAACAACCAGCTCAAGGTCATGCTCCGCATCCTGCAGAGCTGGCGCACGCGCGAGTCGACCGGCGCGAGCCGTCGCCTGCACCTGCACTTCTACCACTCGCCCGTCGAGGTGCTCGGTGACGGCAAGGTCGAAGCCATCCGCTTCGAGCGCACCGAGCCGACGGGCGAGGGCAGCGCAGTCCGCGGCACCGGCGAGTTCCGCGAGATCGCGGTGCAGCAGGTCTACCGCGCCGTCGGCTACTACGGCACGCCGGTCATCGACGCGCCGTTCGACGAGAAGGCCGGCGTCGTCTCGAACGTCGAGGGACGTGTGAAGGATGCTGCGGTGACGGGTGACGCGGAGGCCCCCGTGATCGCCGGGCTCTACGCGACGGGCTGGATCAAGCGCGGACCGGTGGGCCTCATCGGCCACACGAAGTCCGACGCGATGGAGACCATCGCCCACCTCGTGGCGGACGTCTCGGCCGGGCGCCTGGGCGCTCCGACCGTGGACGGAGACGTGCTCGACGTGCTCGACGAGCGCGAGGTCGCGTACACGACGTGGGACGGCTGGCTGGCCCTGGATGCGCACGAGCGCGAGCTGGGTGCGAACCACCTCCACACGCGCGAGCGCGTCAAGGTCGTGCCGCGCGACGAGCAGGTCGCGATCTCGCGGGGAGCCCTCGTCCCGTGACCTACGTGATCGCCCTGCCGTGCGTCGATGTGAAGGACCGCGCCTGCATCGACGAGTGCCCGGTGGACTGCATCTACGAGGGTGAGCGGTCGCTGTACATCCACCCCGACGAGTGCGTCGACTGCGGCGCCTGCGAGCCGGTGTGCCCGGTCGAGGCGATCTACTACGAGGACGACCTGCCGGAGGAATGGCAGGACTACTACACCGCGAACGTCGAGTTCTTCGACGACATCGGGTCGCCCGGCGGTGCGGCCAAGACCGGCGTCATCGCGAAGGACCACCCGGTCATCGCGGCGCTTCTTCCCCAAGGAGACGGCCATGACTGATCCCACTCCGGCCGCACCCTCGACCGAGGTCGACGTCGTCATCGTCGGCGGGGGCCCCGCCGGACTGTCGGCGGCGCTCAATCTCGGACGCGCCCGCGCGTCCGTCGTCCTCATCGACGCCGGCCGCCCCCGCCACCCCCCCGCCCCGCGCTCCCCCCGCTCCCTCCCCCGCCTCGTTCGGCTCCGGGTCGGGCAGGCGCCGCATGCGGAAGCCGTTGAGCACGCCGAGCACCGCCGCGAGGAGCGGGATGAGCAGGGCGACCTGGAGCGCGATGTGACGGGCCTCGTCGTTGATGCGGACCATCTCGTCCGAGACCTCCGGCGACTCGTCGGCGAGGAGCTCGATG